>CALVLC010000065.1 GCA_944336335.1 uncultured Bacilli bacterium
ACTTCCTGCGGATGTACCGGTTGAACGACTGCCTATCGAACGGAACCTTGACGAACATGAATCTCTGGCGGATGGACTCCGGCAGCCTGTTGGGCTGGCAGTCCTCGTTCGCCGCGGCGACTATCATGACGTCGGGCAACTTGCGCCCGGACATCATGCGCCTCTCCTGGACGAGGGTGAGGCATGCGCTCAAGGTCTGCGCGTTCGCCTGCAGAAGCTCGTCGAAGAACAGGATGTCTCCGTCCTTCAACGAGGCCAGCCTCGCATGGTCGTAGACCTCCATGCTATGCGTCTTGTCCACCGGCATCGTGATGCCGGACACCTCGTTCGGCAGGATTTGCGAGGCTATGATCTCGACGACCTTGACGCCCTTCTCCTCGGCGAACTCGTACACCGACTGCGTCTTGCCTATGCCCGGCGAGCCGAGCAGGCAGAGGACGATCTCGTCCCTCCGCATATAGGCGAGGCGCAGCATCTCTTTGATCTCCATCTGGCTTCCCTTTCTCTATAGGCAGACGGGCTGGCATGCGCGGCAAGCCAATCGAACCCGCGCACACCAGCCCGTCTATTGGCTTGGCCGTGTCGATCAAGCCGTCACTTCTCGGTCTCTACCGTGATGAGGCAGAGCCTGCCCTTGCCGGACAGCACCATGATGTCGTCGTATCCGAGGCGCTTCAGCGCCGCCTCGATCGACGCTTTGTAGCCGCACATCTTTCTGCCTTCGGGCAGGAAGACCATGGCTATCCCGTCCTTTCTGGCCTCCGCCACGCTCTTGATGAGCTCGATGTCCAGTTTCTCCCTACCGGAGACAAAGCTCTCGCCCTGCCTCTCGAGGATCTTGCGGTCAGACTCGGTCAGCATGGAAAACGAGTAGTCTCCGACGTACTTGAAGTCGCGCTCGACCTTGATCACGAAGCGCGTCGGGGAGCATCTCGCTATCGTTTTGAAGCCGAGCTGCCGCATGCGGTACGATACCATTTTGCATACCGATCGGCTCTCCTCGATACTCTTGAACCCGGACACCGATACGCCGTGGGACACTATGAGCTCCGGCACGACGGCCTTTAGCACGTCGAGTCCCTTGTCCCTGTACTTGGCCTTACTCATCTTTGTTTCCTTTCTCTCTGTTGATCTCGGATTCTATATCGTCGATGATGGACCGCATCTCTTCGCCTGTCGGCATCTGCCCGGCGCCTTTGACGGCCATCTTCACGACGAAGTCCAGCAGGGAACCCATGAGGTACGCGTCGGGAAGCCCGTCGATGTCGCTGAAATGGCGCCCGTCCGCGATCACGAGCACGGTTCCCTCGTCTCCATCGTTGATCTTCCAGACTATCGGAGTCCCGCCTTCCTCGGCCATCTTCGGCAGCGTGACGGAGACGAGGTGGCCTATCGTCATGATCGGCCTGGCGACCTTCTTCATGTACGCATCGAACCTATCCTTCAGGTCACGTCTTCCGGCGGCCTCGAAGGCGTTGTCCATCATAGTCAGCACGTGTTGGACGACGATCAGTCCGGTCGCCGGATCTATGGCCTGCTCGTCCACGTCGATGTTCTCGAACGGCAGCAACAGCGCCGCCATCTTGCCGGAGTCCGGCTTCTCGGCGCACAGCACGCAGTGCTGGTATCCCGATAGCCCGGCCTTGCCGAACTCCTCGGCGACCCTCGCGCCTATGATGCCTGCCATCTCCTCGGGCGTGACGTCTCCTGCCTTGCCGATCTTCTCGTACCTAGCCATCTCGGTTTTCTTCCTCCTTCCATATGGAAAGGGAGGCCGAAGCCTCCCCGTTTACAACGGCGTGTTGATCCAGGTGAGAAACATCCATGCGAACATCGCCACCATGGCTATTCCGATCGCGAGGTAGAACTTATTGTCGTCCTCCTTGTTTCTCTGATACCGCCGACGCCTGTAATGCACGACGGTTCCCTTGCTGTCCTTCTTCGGGACCAGGAACTCGTCGTCCCTGTGCGGGTTTACCAAATACGGACTCATATCTCTGTTTCCTTCCTCTCATGTCGCCCTCCAGGGCGATCGCCTTCAAGTAATCGAGGCACAGGGTCTCAGGCATCGAGGACCACGAGGCTCATTGCCTCGAACCTCCTCTCCTCCTCCTCGCTGTAGAAAGCGAAGAAGACGTCGCCCCTGCGCCATATCCATCTGTTTCCGTCCGGATCCTTGGCCCTGTCGAGGCTGTCGGTGTCCGGCTCGTAGGACTTTCCAGGCTGGTGGAACGCCATGCTTCCGCTGGCGAGCTCGAGGATCGCGGGAGCGCCGCTCCTCAGCATGCCGGCGCTCACTATGTACACCGCGAACATCACTGGTACCTTATCTTGCCGAGGTTGGCGGCCTCGAACATGGCCTCTTCCTCCTGGTCGTAGAACCAGAAGACCATGGGGCCGAAGCGCCAGAAGTCTCGTTCCCCTTCGGACCGTTTGATACGAAAGATTCCGAAAGACTTCGATGCGAACTTGGAGCTTGCCTGATAGAAGAACAGGTGCTCCGGTTTGGTACAGGTCAGTACGGCCGGCCCGATGTCGAAGCCTTCCTCTGGCGCTGCTGCCAACACTTTGATTGCGAACATAGGCATTCCTTTCTCGCGCTTTGGAAACAAAGGGAAAGGGCGGTTTAACGACATGCCCGGGTCGCGAGGCTAGACGTACATCCAGCTGTACGTCTTCGCCTTCCGGCTGTTGAAGTCCAGGTAATACTGGACATTGCGGTTCACGTCCTTGGCTACGCAGAGCCCGTCGACGGACCTGCGTTCGGCTCGTTCAAGCCCTCGATGCCAGTCGTCGGTCATGAACTTGACGATCCTACCGGTGAAGACGTCCTCGAAGGTGAAAGCGAACATGGTTCTTCCTTTCTCGCTGGTTGCCTGTTTTCCAAAGCAACCGATGATTAGATGAATCCCGTTTTGATCCATAGGTGCCGGAGTCTCTGCGCCTGCGATCCACGGCAAGCGCGGTTCGCTAGGGCGAACCGTCCGCACCCGATGAGAAAAACGGGAAAATAAGGAAAAGGCTCCCGAAGGAGCCTGTTTCCCTAATCGTCGTCCCGGAAGCCTGCAGACTCGATGTACTTCTCGATAAGCTTGTCTTCGATCTCTGCGATCTTGACATCGCATTTATCGCAGAACGTCTTATCGGCAGACTTCTTCGCCTTCAGCTTCTCGAGGTTGCTCTTCGCCTTCTCGAGGCGAGAGATCTCGAGGCTGTCCTGCATGTCGAGCAGCGAGTCCTCCTGGAACTTCATCTGCCTCGGCATGATCCTCTCCAAGGTCTCCTTGTTCAGCATGGCCTGCTGATACATGATGGAGCCGTTGAGCAGTTCGACCTGAGTGGTGAACATGGCAGCCGGATCAAAGTTGATAGGCATGATGCGTCCTTTCTCTGTGCGTCCCATGACTACTTATGTAGCCTAAGATTTCCAGTATTGTCGGTTGGTTGGTTGGTTGGTTGGATTGGATAACCACCCAAAACCACCAGTTACCCATTCTGACCTGGGAAAACAGGCAACCAGGATATAGGGGGATAGGTATATATAGATAGAATGAAATCATGATAATGATTCTAATACGTCCGCCCACAGATTTCCGGGGCCTTATAGGACACCTA
>CALVLC010000066.1 GCA_944336335.1 uncultured Bacilli bacterium
TTTTACTTTATGTACCACGTGGAGTACTCCGCTTTGGCAAATTCTGTGAATGCTTTAACCAAGGTTTTAGAGCAATGACACCTGCTATCTTTATCTTATGTCTTGCTTGGAGCTTATCTGGTGTTTGTGGTGAAGATTATTTGAATATCGGTGGTTATGTTGGCGGTATCGTATCCAACAATGCTACTGTAGGTATGTTCATGCCAGCTGTATTCTTCCTAGTAGCTATCGGTCTTGCATTCGCTACTGGTACTTCTTGGGGTACATTCGGTATTTTGATTCCTATCGCTCTTGCTGTAGTATCTACTGATCCTCATCTTTTAGTAGTTACAGTAGCAGCAGTATTAGCTGGTGCTGTAGGTGGTGACCATGTATCACCAATATCTGATACAACTATCTTGGCTTCTGCGGGGGCTCAATGTAGCCATATCGACCATGTAAGTACACAGGTTCCATATGTAATCGTAGTAGCTACATGTTCTTTCTTAGGATATCTAGTAGCAGGTATAGCAGGTAGTGGTTGGATTGGCGTAGTAGCTGGCTTTGTTTTATTAGTTATAGCTATGACTTATATCTATAAAGTTTTAATGAAAGATTAAAATAAAAAGAAAAAGGTTCTGATAAAATTTTATCAGAACCTTTTTTCAAAATAGAGAATAATTTTAATACAAATAAGAATATTTGAGCTTATTTTAATATGAAGTAGTAACAAATATTACATTGAAAATAATACTTTATGTTGTATAATATAGTCTGTGAGTTATAGAAAATAGCATTATTAATATAAGAATAAATTTAAAGAAAGGAGGTAATTTATGTTAAGAGAAAAGATTTATAAAATGGATTATTATTCAGAAAAAATATTGGTAGTACTATTATTAATATTTGAATACATAGCTATTATAGTAGCAGAAAAAATATCATTAATTATTCAAAATAATATACCATATACAGCAGGTAAATTTTATATACCAGATATATATTTTTATTTAGTGATACCAGCTATTTATATATTCTTTGTAGAACATACGAAGGTTAATGAACGATTTATTTTTTTTTGGGAAACTATGCAAAGAACTTTTTATGCTGTATTATATAGTGAGATTTTTTGTATAATAGCACTATATGTATTTAAAAGTAGTAATTATTTGTCACGTTCATATATAGTAATATTTTTTATGATATCATTTTTGAGTTTATATTTATTTAGACAATTATTAGTAAAGACTTGTAATAAATTAAATATCTTAAAGACACCTGTAATTTTTGTGGGAAATGGAAAGGCAACAGAAGATATTATATATTTTACAAATCATAATAATTGTTTTGGTATAAAAGTTGCTGATATTGTTGAAGAAATAGAAGATATAAATCAATTAAGAAAAAATATCATTAGTAGAATAGAGCAATTAAAAGTAAAGACGATTATTATAGCTATACCTAATTTAGAAAAAAATAAGTTATTAGATTTGGTAGAAGATATACAGCCATTAGTAAGAAACTTAATGTTTGTACCGAATACAGTAGGTATTCCTGTGATTAATTTAGAAGTAAAAAAAATATATGAATCAAATATGCTTTTATTAAGTATACGTAATAATTTGGCAAAGAAAACAAATCGTAGAATAAAGCGTATATTTGATATTGTGTTTTCATTATTAACAATGGTAATAATTATACCAGTAAGTATTATAGTTATGATATTAATAATGATAGAATCACCAGGGGCTGCACCTATTTTTAAACACTATCGAGTTGGTAGAGGCGGGACATTATTTCCTTGTTATAAATTTCGTTCAATGGTTCCAAATGCAAAAGAAAAATTACAGGAGTATTTAAAAAATAATCCTGAAGCTAAAATTGAATGGGATAAGTATTTCAAATTAAAAAATGATCCACGTATTACTAAAATAGGTAAAATTATTCGTAAAACAAGTATAGATGAATTGCCTCAGTTTATAAATGTATTAAAAGGTGAAATGAGTTGGGTAGGACCAAGACCAATAATAAAGGATGAGATACATTATTATGGTAAATATATAAAAGATTATTATGCTGTATTACCAGGAATAACAGGTATGTGGCAAGTTAGTGGTAGATCTGAAATAGGATATAAAGATAGAGTATCTTTAGATGTATGGTATGTAAGAAATTGGAGTATTTGGATAGATATTACATTAATTTTAAAAACTATAAAAATTGTATTATTTAGGAAAGGTGCATATTAAATATAAAGAGGAATGAATCATGAGGTATGATTATATTATAGTAGGAACAGGGCTTTTTGGAAGTATTTTTGCTTATGAAGCTAGTAAAAAAGGAAGAAAATGTCTTGCTATAGATAAAAGAAATCATATTGGTGGTAATATTTACTGTGAAAAAAAAGAAGGCATTAATATTCATAAATATGGGGCACATATTTTTCATACAAATAATAAAGAGGTATGGGATTATGTAAATCAATTTGTTGAATTTAATAATTATATTAATAGTCCAGTAGCTAATTATCGTGGTGAGATTT
>CALVLC010000067.1 GCA_944336335.1 uncultured Bacilli bacterium
CGTTCAGATAGGCACTGTACAATGAATTTCTCGGATCATATGTTGCGACCGCATTTTTGTATTTTGACTCTGCTATCCTATCCGAAAAAGTCATAATGACTGTGCTGTCGTCGGGGGAGCCTACAAGTACTTCTTTGTTTTCGTCTGCCATATTCCACCCCCATTAAAAACTAACGGCCGAAACACAATTCGGTGCAAATTTGAATTCGTCTTTTGAGTGACGCCGCAAATCTCGTTCTAGTTCTGACGCAATATAATTTGCGTATGCTACACTGGAATAACGGTCTTTGCGCATACCGGATACCTCGTATACTCTGATATTTGTTCCAGCCATCTCATATTCAAGATTGATCGTCTCATTCACAAACGCAGAAGTCTGGTAATATGGATTTTGATACTGAACCTGCTCTTCAACAGACAGTTTTCGATAAGCCTTGCTCTTTTCCAGCAATTCGCATCCGTCGACTTCGTTTGTCAGCAGACGAAGTTTGCCTCGCTTCAAGCAATCGCGCATCAACACAGCCATTTCGCTATTCTTAGCGGCTGTCGCTTTGATGCTATAAATCACGCGTTGCCCGCTCGGATCGCGGCTGCGCTCGGCCATTGCTTCATCGTTAATACACGACCATGCGCTGTATTCAATTCCACGTTGCTCGTCATATAGGTCTTGAACGAGCTAGTCATATACTGTGATACCTACCAATTTGTTACCTCACAGGCTTTTTATCCTATGATTCCTATGGTTCATTTTCCATAGGTTCAGCATATCTTTTCATCTGCAAAAAAGATGCAAGCTATAATGAATCATTATTTTTTTTACCAAAAAGTGAATGGAACTCATAATGACACTTGTCACATAATGTTATTCCGTTATCCACAGAATATCTGTCTGCCTCATTATCCGCCCAATTTTTTATATGATGCGCATGAAGTTCGACGTGACTTTTATGGGAACTTTTGGCCCCGCAACATTGACATTTGTAAAAATCTTTTGCAAAAACAGCTTTTCTCCAGTCTCGGTATTCTATAGAAGATCTTTCAGTTCTTAATTTAGCAAGCCCACCATTCCACGTAGGACTATTTTTTCCAGAAAATCTTTCACGAAAGAGCTTTGTTTTTGAGTACATGGGTACTCCATATCTTTCCATGCAAGTTTTCTAAGTTTTATTTTTAATTTCAGGATTTTGCATAGGATAACGATATCCATATTTCTCAAGATTTGTTTTTGCTATTTTCGATTTCACTTCCTGCGCTTGAAATGGGTTTTCAACACCATACTTCTCCAAGCACGTTTCTTTGATTTTATCATTTACATTTTCAATGAAGCGGGCATTATTCACATAGTATTTTAACATCAATGATTCCTGGGATTTTGCATAGGTACAACGTGAGTCACCACAGCAGTCCCGGTTATTCTGTTTCTTTTTGAGCAACTTATAACTATACCAAGAGATATCATATAAACGTCCGCAATAATCACATCTTATTGTGACCCGAACATTGCTTCCATCTGTCAAATCAGAACATTTAACAATGAATGAATCTCCCATTTTTGTAAATGTATATCCTAATTGCTCATAATGTTTCTTTGTTTTCGCGTTCCATTTAACATTCACAGTTTGTTGAATTAACAACAAATTCACCATCTTTTCTTACAGATAGCGCGGACTCGTGCGGGAATTATATTCCGCTAAAGCGGGTTCATCCCGTATGCGTTGCATGTGGCCGTAGTATTACCTATAGCCTTCCATTCGGATTCCCATCGCAGGGTTCCCGTATTCTTCCGCGCTACGCACCGTATGTCACCACACGGTGGGGCGTTAATTCACCATTGGTGTCCAATACAACATAATCTGCATCAAAATCATCGTACAACTGTCTTACTCGAATTGCCTGATCCTAACCATGCCCGCCATCCAACGTTTCCATGTAGACAAGATTTCGCACATACTGTGCGTTATTTGTCGGCAGGATTTGAAGCAGACTGATCGCACTAGCGTCATTTTTCGAGCCGCCGGCAGTCGCAACGTCCATAGCCAAGATACGGACTTCGCCCGGTTCTTTCTGTGGATACTTTATCTTTGAGTCACCCAGCGCCTAATACATTGGACGTGGGTAAATTGGCCTTGTCAGTCTACGGACGCTGTTAATGTCCGTATATGAGAAGAATGCACGCTCAGACTCGCCATAGAATAATGAGTCCATTTCCATACTCCAGCTGATTTCGTTGAAATCGTCTTCCTGCATTTCTTCTCGAATCTATTCCAGCGGAAAGTACCCCGCCGACACAGGTAGCTGATACGGAAAGCCAGCAACGACATAATTCTCGCCCTTAATCATGGACTTGAAGTACGCTTTGAACTTCGCCCACGAATAATGCCACTTAAAGTATGCCGAACTGATGTAAGTTTCCGTATTGCGCTCCTTGGGGTAATCTTTGTATTTTGGGTTATCAAAGAACCCCGGCGTTCGCTCGCCAGCCTTAAATTTACGAAGAACCTTGTCTATCGTGTCCTTCTTGATCTGCACAAACTCGTCGGCAATCATCCAATGAGTACGCGCGGAGCGGGACGAATCACGCGCCGTAACAACGCGGACGATTGATCCGTTTTCCCATTTGATATACGCTTCGGACGGTGTCACCTTGTATTCCTTGATTTCATTTTGCAGATTATGGCTGGCCGGCATAAAGATATCGACTATTTTGTTGAGTAAGTTTGTACTCTGGCTTCGCACACCTGCCGCTACAGTAACTTGTAATCCCGGATATAGTGTACATTTCACGCAGATAGCCGCGGCCACGATCTAGCTCTTACCCATTCCTCGGCTGGCTATGATCATAACATAGGTCAGCTTCACGATCAGATAAAGCAGTATCTGCTGGAATGGAGCCATCCATTTCATTCCAAAATAGTCGAGAGCGAGGCGATGCGGGTTCTCCCGGTAAAAGGCTACCCAGCGCGACATGCCTCGCTCGATTCTGTCTTTTTTT
>CALVLC010000068.1 GCA_944336335.1 uncultured Bacilli bacterium
ACTCGATGAGTTCTTTTTTGCTCAACCCCGATGTCACCCTTTTTTCTAACCCCATCGCAGTCGGCGCCTGCAGTCTCGATTGTGTGGCTGCAACCGTGGACTTACCCATTAACAGTCTTTATTGGTGCGCGGGCTGCGCAGGAAGTCTCTTTCCCTTGACCGGTTGGGTCAATGCCCATATCACCGATGAGCAGGCTTTCAGTCTCTTGACCCAGCGCTTTACGTTAAAGCTTCACCGCGAAGGGCTTCTTTGGCGTCAATGGGGCAAAGACGGTCAGTGTGGGCCGCGGTTGGAATTCATGATGAGTAAAAACGTCTACCGCACTCAGATGGTCTGGCCTTCCCGCCAAACCCAAGGCACCTGCTGCCGACCGTTCGGCGCCTCCACTGCGATCGATGCTTTGGGCGGGACAACGCCTCCGGTGCGTGGAGAAGATGCCGCTTACCTTATTTGGCGACGCAGGGATTGCTGCCAGGGCATGAATTTGGGAGGCGATTCATGATCCGATCAAAGCTTATTGTTCTTCCTTTACTGGCTTTACTGTTTGCCTCAAACTCGTGGGCCTTAACCCCTGAAGAGGTTCAAAAAGCCGTTGCTGAAGCACAAAGTACAGTACAAAACCTTCCTTCTGCCGAAGAAGACAGTCTTGCAATTGCTATTGCCGTCTCGCTATCCATGCCGAGGGCATCTCTCTTGAGGTTGGGACAAGACGCTAAAGATGCCGGGTTAACCCTCACTTTCCGTGGAGTGGGACAGGAAGTAAAGACTCAAGCAAACGAGAAACCTCGTACAGTTTTAGAGACTTACGGTAAAGGACTGATTCGTCGTCACTTAGAAGACTTTCGGTTTCTCTCCGAAGCAGGCGTAAACGTGCAAATCGATCCGGTTCTTTTTGCCCGTCATCACATAACTGATGTTCCTCGAGTGATGGTGGTCCCCGTTTGCCGTACAGCATGCGAAAAATCTGAAGCTCTTTTGGTGGCCAGAGGTGATGTCACACTTCGCTATGCCTTAGAACATTTAAAGAAAGAGCTTCAGGAGCAGCTTTCTCAGGAACCTGAGAATCCCCGATTCATTAAGGCACAAACCCTTATTGACCGAGCATTGCAACGCCTGGGGGACAGACCGTGATGCGCCTGTCTTTTGTCCTCTCACTGATACTGATCAGTACTGAAGCTTTAGCGGGCAATGTGTCGGTCAATGATGCTGCCGCTGCAGCGCAAACCGTCGAGCGCCCCAACTATGGCTCCATTGTCACAAATGACGAACGTAACGACGTGGTGAACAAGGACTTTATTGGTGACACCTCTGACCTTTCCAACCTTCGGCCCGAATCAGGGATGGGTGATCTCTTTACACCGGGAGCGGATAAAGCGAACGGCTGCTTATCGAAAAACGACCCCGAGTGCCTCGCCGTACAGCTTGTTTATCAAGGAGGGGCTAATAAACCGGAATTAAGTGACGAAGAAAAAGACAAGATTCTCGGGGACTATCAGGATACCATTGAGAATGCCGACTCCATTATCGGTGAAGCAGGCAGCATCGTGAGCACTGAAACCCATTGCGAAACGGTGACCACTGTTATTCCCGGGTTATCCGAAATAGCAGTCTGTGATGAATCTAGCGGTGGCGTCATCACCGGTTCGTGCTCGGAAGGGTGGACCATGGAAATGGGCACGCGCGAGCTCTATCGGTGCCATACGGGTAACACCGTTGAAAATAAAACCTGCTCCATTAAACGTGAGGTACTTTCACACAAAGAAAACCGTTACTCCTGTGTGAAGGCACCGGCCGAGACTCAAACCTCATCCTGTACGGTACCGGTCACGGTTAACGTCACCAAAACCTACCCTTATGAATGCCGCATTGAACAGGAACCCGCAACCAAAGAGACTTGTATTAAAACTCTGAATATCGAAGTGGTCCCGCCTTGCACCACGGCCCAGAGCCAAACCGTGAGTCTGAAGCCCTTTAACGAAGTGGGTTATGGAGGAACGGCTTCCTACCTTAATGCCACCGTGTCTTATGCCTGCAGCAACACGATGTCGATGACGGTGAAGTTCGGCTCCCGCCCCATGGCAACCTTTACTTCAGCTCCTGCTACGGTCAAAAAAACACTTCGCATCGAGTTTGTGATCAGTGTGCGTCAATACACGAAAGAAGAGCGCGACTTCTATGAGGTGACGATTACCAACACCGATAAAGGCAAGGGTACCCGTACCGTGACGGTCACCCTTCCCCTTTTGCGACCCAATCACAAAGAAATCGAGCGCTGGGAGACGGTATGCAAGTAATACGCAAATTGTTTCCTTTATTGATGTTGGGAGTAGCATCTTTTTCTTGGGCTGCCGGCAACTGCACGGTCACCAAGAACACCTGTCTTCAGGGCCCTGAGACCCGTACGATTCAGGGTGTCAAAGTCTATCGAGACTGTTGGCAGTGGGAAACGGTTACCGAGTGCCAGGGCTCGGGCACGATTAACTATTGTTCCCCTTTAGAAAAGAATGGATCTTGCAAAGAAACCGCCTCGGAGTGTTTAAGTTCC
>CALVLC010000069.1 GCA_944336335.1 uncultured Bacilli bacterium
TCACAATTGTTGGCTCAATTTTCCCTATTTTTTCCGCAAAAATAGAACTAGGAATAATAATTTTACTCCTAGCTCCTGACTATGCTGGCCACAACGGGTTATAATTGCAACCTATATTATTTTATCATAATAGTAGGCTTAATTTTCCCTATTTTTTCCGCAACTCCTTTGTGAATTAGATAAAAGCAAAGAAGCGGATTTTAAAAGCGTTCTAAATTCTTAAAAATCCCGCTTCAATCCAATAACTATATAAGTTATCTATATTTATTTTACTACACTTCATAAATAAAAACAATAACTCTAAACTATATTTCTCCTACTTCCTCTGCAAGCATATAAATACATTTGTTAAAAATATTGTAATAAGTAGTTTTACTAATGTTCTTTATATTCTTACAATAACTCCAGCTAGCATTATTCTTAAAAATGAGATAAAATACTTCTTTTTCAAAATCGTCTAATTTATCTATGACTGTTTCTATGCTTGCAATTCGCTCTGTTAAAAAGATAACCGTTCTTGTATTAAGTTTATCTAAATATTTCAATTTGTTTTTATTACTCCAATATTGTCTAAGTTCTCTTTCATAATATTTTTTTACTTCCTTTGGTAATTTTTTAGGCATTTATATTACCTCCTACTTAACTTCTTCCTGGTAGTAATTTAATCCTTTTTCTGTTTTTATAATTATGTAATTTTTTCTAAGTAAATTCTTAAATTGTCTTTCTGTATATTCGTTATTTTTCCATTTTCTTTTACGTAATTCTATTCCTTTTTCAGATTCCCATTCTATAAGTTGTTTTTTATTTGCCATCTTCTTCTCTCCCTTCTAACCATAACCAGCCTTCTTCGTTAAACCAATCTGGAATTGCATATTTAAACAGCTTAAATGTTTCTTTGCTGTATTCTGTTGTACAATATTCTTTGGCTATAAAACTTTCTCTGGTCGTCGTGTATGCATTTTCAATAGCTCTGCTATATCTACCCCTACTCTTTATAACATTTTTTCTCTCTGTTTCAAATATAACACATATACTAACATTTGCAATACCTGTTATGCTATGTAACATTTTTTCTGGTTTATAATCTGCAATGTTAAAAAAACAAAACCCTACACTCTTACTTGATTGCCACTCTTTGTTATGCTCAGTTTTATTAATTAGCTTCTCTCCGTTACAATATCTTTGAAACTCACCTAAACTCATAAATCGAAATAGTTTCATAATTTCCTCCTAAACGCTTATTAATGTACATAGCATAAGCCTTTTGTTAAATTCATATCTAGTAAATTCCATATTTTCATTAAAATTTTCTATGTCTCTAAATCCATCGTTGTCCAAAATTTTCATTCCTGACTTTTCTGTAAAAATTTTACACCATTCTTTGTATGTTTTCATTTCTAATCTTTCTTCTAATTGCTGTATATATTCTAATATTATATTTTTGCTCTGTTCCATTTCTTTAGTTATATAATCACCTTCATGCATAAAGTTCAGGTCTTCTTTTGCTATTTCAATATCTTCTTTTTTTAATTCCTCTTTATCCATTATTTTTAAATCTCCTTCTATAATATTTAATATTTGTGAAGCTAAATTCCACTCAGAAAAATCAACTTCCTTTTGATTATTTTTGGAATTGTATTTTTCTGCATTTTCTGTTACTATTCTATTTGCGAGTTCTTTTATTTTATTTAGTATAGCTCCTTCGCGTTTTAATTCATTATAACTTTTATTATATATTTTACAAGAATTCATAAGTTACTCCTCCTCAAAAATTGTTTGAGAATAATAATCATCATTCTCTTTATCATAGTGCCATAACTTTAAGTTTGCATTATTATTAAAACAGTATTTTATTACTGTTGTTAAAGCTACTGTTAGCCCTGTTACATAGACTTCTAAAGTTTCTCTTTTGTCATTGTTTCCTCTCCTTAGCTAACTTTCTTTTTATTTTCGTTACATTTAGATAATAATTATGTTGGTATTCTTTTAGTTGTTGTTTTCTTTCTTCAGCACTTATTATTCCTTTAGGTTTTATTTTAACATTAGATATTTTAGGTATTTCATATTTTATTTTTTCGTTATATGTTTTATAATTATCTAAAGTTACCTTGCTTATATCAATTAAATTAGTTTCTATTACCATTTTTTCCCTCCCAATAATCTAAACTTACATAACCTTCTTTTACTAATTCACACATAAATTCTAATGCTGTTCTTCTATCTCTATATCTACAATTTGCTTTTTTATGTATTCTTGGGTCATTATCGTCCCAATTTACTATATCTATCATTTTAGGACTTAAGAATATATATTGCACTCCGCTAGCAAAGCATAGATAATAGCACATATTATAGGGTTTCTTGCACTTTTTAAATCCTATTTTTTCAAATTCTTTTATATCTACTATTGGTATTAACACTTAATCACCTTCTTTTATATATTATAATAATGCATATATTGTTCTATAAAATCTTCTAATGCCCTACTGTATAATCCTTCTCTTTTTAATTCTCTTTTAAAATTATCTATGTCTTTTATGTTGCTTTTGCTTCTTAATTCAATAAAGTTGTATATTTCTGCTATATCATCTTTAATTGTATTCAATTCAAATAAATTTTCTCGTAAATAAATTGCTACTTCTTTAAGTTGTTCTTTTATTTCTTCTTCCATCATTTTTCACTTCCTCTTCTTTTCTTATTTCTCTTCCTATTAAAATCATTTTTTCTTTTATTAGAATTGCTAATTCATTTATTTTTCCCCTTACTTCTTCATCACCGACAATTGGTTTTGCTCCTTTTGCTTTTATGTTTATGTTTAAGT
>CALVLC010000070.1 GCA_944336335.1 uncultured Bacilli bacterium
ACCACGTTCGGGAAACCCTTGGGGACGTAATCTTCGGCAATCAGCACGCCGTTTCTCGAGAAACGGCGCGCGGCAGCAATCGCGTCGCCAAGCTGAAGGGAATCTCGGATTACCGACACGCCCTTCGACCCCGAGGAATCTGTCGGCTTCACGACGGCGGGCCATCGCATGCCTTGCAGGAGCCGAGCCACAGAATCGGGATCCTCGTTGGCGCAGAAGGGAGCGAAACGGGGTACCGGCAGCCCTGCCTCCAGAAGATGCCGGCGAAACAAATGCTTCTCCGAGAGAATCTTCACCGATTCGGGAGGATTGCCCGGCAGTCTCAGCCTCCTGGCGACCTCGGCGGCCGTCAGCGCCGCCGGGTCCGACGCGTACGCGAGCACCCCGTCGATTCGCTCTTCGCGCGCGACCTTCAAAACGGCATCGCAATCAGTGGTGCTCACGAGGTGGAACGAATCCGCATGGCGCTGCCCGGGGTTATCCGGGAGATAGTCGCACAGCACTGTTCGGTAACCCAGTTCGTGAGCGCGGTCGATGGCAACGACCTGTTGGGCGGATCCGCCAAGCAGAAGGATGGTCCCGGCCATGTCACATGCCCCTTCCGAACGAGAGCACGACATCGCAAATCATGTCCACGTCGTCCAAGGCAAGATCCGCATACATGGGCAGGCACAGCACGCGCGCCGCTGCGTCGCGGGCGACGGGCGTCACCGACGAGTCGAACCGATCACGGTAGCACGCGAAGTCCGAGACGAGCGGGTAGAAGTACTTGCGCGCGCCGATCCCGCGCGCGCCGAGGGCCTCGAAGACCTCGTCCCTCGTGGCGCCGAAGGCGTCTCCGAAGAAGACCGGCATGTAGGCGTGGTTGGGCTCCACGCCCTCCTGCGGGTCGATGAGCTTGATGCCGGGGGCGCCCCCGAGCCTCTCACGGTAGCGCTCCTCGACCTTCGCCCTCTTCGTAATCTCGGCGTCCACGTGCCTCAGGTTGCACACGCCCATCGCGGCGCAGAACTCGTTCATCTTGGCGTTCCCGCCGACGTGCTCGACGTCCTCGGGACCCGCCATCCCGAAGTTCTTCCACTGGTTCAGGAGCGGGTAGAGCGCGGGATCGGGGAAGCACAGAGCCCCGCCCTCGATGGTGTTGAAGACCTTCGTGGCGTGGAACGAGAGCATGGACACATCGCCGAACGAGGCGGCAGAGCGACCGCCTTTCCTCACGCCGAAGGCGTGCGCGGCGTCGTAGACCACCTTGAGCCCGTGCCGGTCAGCGATCTCCTGAATGGCGCCCACGTCGCAGAGGTTGCCGTAGACGTGCACCGGAACGATCGCGCAGGTGCGGTCCGTGACGAGCGACTCGGCGCGCGCCGGATCCATCGTGTAGTCCTGTGGCCTCACGTCGGCCATGACGGGCCTGAGCCCTCTCCTCACGATGGCGTGCACGGTGCTCGCGAAGGTGTACGGGGTCGTGATGACCTCGTCTCGGCCGTTCGCGCCGAGCTCCAGCGCCTCGATGGCGCACTCGAGCGCCGCGTGGCCGTTCGTGAACAGCGCCACGTTAGGCACCCCGAGGTAGCGCTTCAGCCCATCCTCGAGCTTGGCGTGCTCCGTCCCCATGTTGGTAAGCCAGTGCGACTCCCACAGGGGCCGAATCTCCTCAACGTATTCCTCCATGGGCGGCATGGAGGACCTGGTGACCAGAATTCTGTTCCCGGGCATGGTCGACTTCCCTTCTATTCGGTTATCAAGGTTCCAATGGGTCAAAATGCGTGGACTACTCCCCATCACCTCTTGAGAAGAAAAGCCCGTTCGCAGTCGATAGCAGATATGTAAACGCTTCCACACGCAAGACAAGTGACAAGCCGAGGTAGACGGCAACGAAGGCAACTGCCTGGAGCGCAACGGTTACCAGCGGAGCCAGCCCAAGCGAACCAACGGCAGAAGCCGCGAGCGCAGAGACACCGGCCATCAAGAAAGCGGGCAAGATGTCTCGCACCTGCTCCCCGTAGGAATAGCCAATAACGCTACGATTCGGCCAAGCATTCACAAAGGTGGAAACGACCCCTGTCAGAAGATAGCTCGCAACCATCATGCGTATATCACGAAGCACGAGGGCGCAAAACAGCAGAACCGCAATTCCGTATGCTTTCTTAATTAACTCGAGTTTAAGAAACAGGTCACTTCTGCCCATACCATTCAACGCCTGCAGGTTCGTCGTATGAATAGGCAACAGCGCATACACAAGACAGTAAACTTGCATGAACCAAACAGAACCAACCCACTGCTCTCCCAGTAAGAGCGGAACGAGTGAGGGAGCAACGACAGCAAATAGGGTCATTGCTGGTGCGATAGCATATGTCGAGGTCTTGAGAGCACGCCTTACCAGGCGTTTTACTTCAAAAAGATTATTCTGCACGCGCGAAACCGCGGAAAGCATGACAGGCTGGATAGCACCATCAAGAACACTGCCTATTGCTTGAGGATACTTCTTACCCTGGGAGACGTAGCCGAGCGGCGCGGCGGAGAACTGCCTACCAATAACTAGATCCGTGAGGCTCTGATATCCTTGATCGAGCATGCCCGAGGCAAGGAGGCGCGAACCAAACCCGAAAAGACTCCGCGCACTATCGATTGAAAATTCGAAATGCGGCCTCCAATCCAGTTGCTTGGCATGTGCAATGCAGTTTGAAACTTGGTAGGAAAGCTGCTGGACGGCGAGCGCCCACACGCCGACACCCGCGAGCGCACTGCCAATACCGCACACAGCTGAGACAGCAGAGGAGATGAGAGTCGCGTTGAAGATCTTTTTCATCTCGAGTCTGCGAGTGATGACCGCAATCTGAACGGCATTGTAGGCATTCACCACGAGCAATAACGCAAGGGCACGCAACGGCCAAACAAGTTCCGGCATCGAGTAAAATGTTGCAAGCATCGGCGCAAACAGGAACACAACCGCATACAATGCAATAGCAATGGCAAGGCTCATCCAAAAGACTGTTGAACAGTCAACGCGCTCAATATGCTCTGCCTGAATGATTGCCGTATTCATTCCTGACTGCACCATGACATTCCCAATGTTCACGAATACGAGCATGATTGCGAGCATGCCAAACTGCTCAGGGACAAGTAGGCGCGCCATGACAATCTGGACAGCCATTGCGACTATGCTATTTCCCCCTCTCTCCAAGAGCTTCCATGTCATAGCGCTAATCGCATCATTCTTGAGATTAGTCATTCGCTAGTCCCTTCTGAGCGCCATCGACTTACTCATTGAAAGCAATCTCGATATATAGCTCTCCACTGTTTAATTGCCTTGCTCATTCGTCTGCCTGGATTCAGCAATTCCCAGTTTTTCCGGGCTCGGTGTTCGTCCCAATCAACAAACTCTTCGAAACTTATTTCACCGATCGTTCGGGAGGAGAAGAAACAACGCCCCTCATTCGCGAAATCCTCCCACATTCCGCTATCGGGTGAAATATAAATCTTAGATCCGCCCATCATAAGACGATTGATGTTTCCCATCCCTTGCTGACGATTGTGATTGAAGACGCCAATATCGATGGTCTCGAGCAGCTCCTCATAGGCTCCGATCTCCATGAAGCTGGAAAGGGGGATGAACTTCTCTCCCAAAAGTTCTTTCCCTAGCTCTATCACTCTCTCTGCATACGCAGCATCGCCGTATGAAAGGGGGGCGATTACCTCGATATCTTCACCTGAGAAATGCGACAAAGCTATTAACATATCCGCATGGCGGTTGCTTGTTGTCGCACTGTTCCCAAGTAGAATCCGCGTGGTGCCCCGCGTCCTATATGAATACCTCCAAAGGTAATTCTCCGCACGGGGCATGAAAGGAATTGCTGCCATCATCCACTTTCCATGCTTGGGACTCACCTTCTCAACCTCGCGAAGATCACTGGGAAGAAGTGTCAATATTCCTCGCGCTCGACGAATACTTGCCCTGACTATCCACTTCTCCACTTCTCCCTTCAAACCAGTTATTTCATCAGACTGAGTGAATTGATAAATATCGCCACCCCAAAAAAGAAGATAGGTTTTCTTAATGAATGGGAACAAGCAAAGCAGTATCTGGGGAGACACCCAATTACAGATAATTGCTTTTGCTTTTATTGAAGTTATTACTATATCAATATAAGTGTTTATTTTAGTCGAACTGCTGGATTCTATTATTCCCGATTCCTTACTTCTAATATATCCAGTTTTTTCCGATCCATATAGGTAAAACAATGTATTGCTTTCTGGAAGTTTTGTTCTAGTGAATGCAATAAACCCGTTGCAGAATTTGTCTTTAGGCATAAGCTGTAACACATAGTTATTGAAGTAGACTGAACTGTCTAGTTTTTTACCGATATCCAAAATACTCAAGATATGCCACCTTTAGATAGCAGAATCAATAAAGGAACTAATATTGTTCGATGCAATATTCTGCGCACCCGAGTTCCATCCTTGTCTCCACGTCAGCGAAATTGTCACCCCGCCAGTTGTCGGCGATGAGACCTCACCTCGAGTCAAAGACAACCAGGTCGTGCGCGACCTCGCTCCCGAAGAACTCCGAGACGTCTAACGCATGCCTCCTCCGGGTCGGCCGTCGCCACGAGCGACCGATGCCGCTCCTCCGCCTCGCCCCCCACCAGAAAGTAACTGCTTGATCCCAATGCCCCTAATTACGCGCGGGAGCAACGCCACCGCAAAACCACGTTGCTAGATGAGCGACCGCAAGATTTATGAAATCCTTCCCTCAATTTCTTCACTTATATTACTGCTCATTTTGAAAAAATTCTCAGATATGATTTTGATGTTTACTATAATAAAATCTATTTATATCATCTATTGTGAGAATAAATATGGAAGAATGCCTCCACTGTTCAGCATTATTGTACTCGCAAAGAAATACAACGGGTAAACGATACTAATTGCCCTTGCTGCTATCTGATCCATTCGCGGAAGCGGAATAGCCCAAAGCCAGGCGATAACCAACACCTCAAAGATTCGATAAAACACAATCAGTCTTTGCGCTCCGCCAATTCCAGCAAACGCAATATAGGGGATAAAACCCATCGCTGTTAACAAAATAGCTGATTCCGCTAAGCGATTTAATTCCAATCCCATTCGTTTCATAATAATACAAGCATTGAAAGAGACTATTGATATTAGTGCTAAATAATATACAGATAGCCCAAGATTAACCTCGGCATCATTAGTCATATACTCAGCAAAGTAGCGATCAAAAGCACCAGAATTAACTAGTGCCATACATAGGGTCACAGCAAGAATAACTATTATCGGAGATAGAAGAATCAGGCCGACTTTTTTCCTAAAAGACAGCTCGCTCAGCCAAAAAACACGAATAACAAGAAATGAAAGGCCGACTATTGCACTTTTATGGAATGAATAAGCCAAGAAAACGAAAAGGGCAAAGAATAAATATCTTCCACTTGCAATAAATCTAGTTGAGAAAAACAGAATAGCAGCTGCCACATAAAATCTGCTCTCATTAAGCGAAGGAAGGAACACGAGACAAACGCAGCAAAGGACGGAAACGGGTAGAGAGAAATTGTTTCTCAAATCCCATAGTCTGATAAGGAGTAAGGGGTAGGTAAGGAGAGACATCGCCAAGAGATATAGACGAACAGAATTGAAAGGTCTCAATATAGAGACTAGAAATTCGAAACCTTCCTCGAAATATCGTACTATTATTGTATTATTATAATATTTTATATAGTTAATTGTATCTGTTCCAACAGATACATCTCTGAAGGTGGCAAAAAAGCACAGAATTAAACCTACCGTCATCAACCATAACGGATTATTTCTAGACTCTGCTTTGTAGGCAAAGATTGTCGAACATACAACAATCATGATATATAGTAATATCGATAATTGTGTTTCTATATTATGCAGAATCATAATTGTATACTGTTATCTATTCTCAACTAAATCTCTATTGATTTTCTCGCAATGTCAGAATATAAAAAGAATTTAGAAGCACTTCTTGCTTTCCTACCAATATCAGACTCATTTGTTATATCATTTATTATATATCTCAGCTTTCGAATAATCTCATCCACATCGCTCGTTTCTAAGAAGACCGCATTTCCGCAAACATCTACATGTTCGGTTCCCTTCCAGCGCTTAACAAGGATAGGTTTACTCATTGCCACAGCCTGCTCCCAGTATACTGAGTGTCTTCCGGGAAAACAGGCTACGTCGGCAGCAGAAAACAGATCGTAGGATTGTGAAGTATTTGCCCACGGAATATGAATAATTTTGTTCTTAATTAGCCTGGAGTTAAAGCCCTCCTGAAGTGCTGGATCTACAGGTCCAAAAATGAGCAGTTTAACCTCATCTTCCATTCTTAGAACCGCATCCATTAGATTTAATATTTGCTTTTTTGCGAAATCTATCTTTCCCCCCGTTACTACTACATAATCTTTCTCCGTATAGTTGAAATAGGATCTCGTTTTTTCTCGAACAGAAATAGAATTTGCTCGCTTGACCTCCTCATCATCAGCCCCCATGATAAGCAAGTCACATCTCTCTCTAGAAATACCATAATTCTCAACTAAAAAGTCTACCCTAGCAGGCAGAACTCCCCAGTACTTCTTTACATAAGGATCAAGTCTTTTTATGTAATACTTCCATATAATACGGTGAAGTATATGTAAGGACAGCCAGTTCGATGCACTGTTGCTATAATCAGCATGATTGTCTACATAAACCGAGACAGTAGGATGCTCTTTAGCATATCTTGCAATTATTGTATCTGCAGCAGATTGGCATCCATGTACAAATATTATATCCGGCTTTGATTCATTTAATGTTATTTCAAAATTATCGTATTTTCTCAATACTTTGTTCAATCTTTTAGGATTACTATAGTCGAGGCGAATTACCCTAATACCAAACTCATTTATATATTCTTCTGCTCCATCTAGGAGACAGGGCAGACCGTCTTTATCAAATGACTGAAGCGATGCGATTATATCGACTTCAAAACCAAGCCGTTTATGATACTGCGACAGAAGGTTTTCCTGGTAGCTATAGCCTTCGCAATAAAAATTAGCTAGACATATGTGTGTTATCTTCATTTTCTATCCCTTAGATAATTTAAATTATTCTTTGCTTTCATATTATGTTTTAGCTAAGCTACTAAAGTAGCTGCCTTGTTCTAAACACCTTCGACCAAACTACTTCTTGATAACTCCACCCAGCTACTGCCCAGGTAATAGTTCTAGAAAGTTGCATAAAAGTGAATTTGCTTGCAACTTTCCAGCATTAATTTATTTATCTGTTATTCCTCCACACTATTTTACTCACTATGCTTGTATAAGATTGGACTATCTTCACGACCTTGGTGGAGACGTTCTCGTCCGCGTAGTCCGGCACAGGCGCCGCGGGCAGCGACCCCTCCGCGTCGAGGGCGGCGGCGGTGCGCACGGCGTTGAGCAGGCCGCGCTCGTCGATGCCGGCGAGCGTGAAGCAGCCGCGGTCCATCGCCTCGGGGCGCTCGGTGCTCGTGCGGATGCACACCGCCGGGAACGGGCGACCGACGGAGGCGAAAAAGCTCGACTCCTCGGGCAGGGTGCCGGAGTCCGAGACCACGCAGAAGGCGCTGGACTGCAGGCGGTTGTAGTCGTGGAAGCCCATGGGCTCGTGCATGCGGACGAGCGGGTGGAGCGCAAAGCCGGTGGCCTCCAGGCGCTTGCGCGATCGCGGGTGGCAGCTGTAGAGGATCGGCTTGCCGTACTCCTCCGCGAGTGCGTTGACGGCACCGAAGAGCGAGCGGAAGTTGGCCTCCGTGTCGATGT
>CALVLC010000071.1 GCA_944336335.1 uncultured Bacilli bacterium
ATAAAATATTTCATAGTTTACTCCTTTAGATGGAACTTTTCCATTAGTTTGTGTTACTATTTCTCTACCTAAATCTTGACTTTTTCTAGCAAGAAGTTCAGCTCTTGCTTTATAGGGATTATTGCCATAAAAGGATAGTTCAATATTAATACAAAAATCTCTTAATGTTCTTAAATAATATAGATTAGCATCTATTGACTCTTTATAAAATTCTTCTTCTGTTAACATTTTATCACCAGTATATTTTATGTAAAAAAAAGACTAATATTTACATATTAATCTTTTATACTTTGATATAGTTTATTAAGTTCTGTTAAACCATTACTTATATCTGGTTCTTCCCTTTCTTTTTCTTCTTTTAGAATTTTAGACATAATTTTATATTCTTCAAGAGTAAATTTATCATCTATATTTACATAGTCTTCTTGTTTTGTAAGAGTTTTTTCTTCCTCAATTATAAGGGGTTGTTTTGTAATTTTATAAGCTTCTTTAATATCAAAATCATTAATAATGTTATAGTTAGTAAAGTTTTCAACTTCTATTATATGATGTTTATATTGATATTTTCTAATTAAATGATATATTACTAAAACAATTATCCAAAATGTAAATATTAAGGTACTAAGTTCTAGTATACTTCTAACATCATTACTACTATATAGTTCTGTTATATTGAAAACATTTAAGTTTAATTTGCTTATAGTTGATATAGCAAGGATAAATAGATAAGTAATAAGGGCAAAGGCTGTAGAGTTTATTATTTTTAGTTTTTTATCTATTTTATCATTAAAGATTGTTTTCCATAAAACGATATTAGTAATTATTAACATAAGTATATATACTACGATATTAGGAAAGTAATAAGTTATAAATACTTCGTTAATTGCATAATCTAATAAAGTTAGAAAACTACTACCATATTGTACTGCTATAAAGATAAATCCTGCTAGATAAATTAGGATATAAGCTCTTCTACTTTGTTTTCTATTAGAACCATTAGTTGTAATAAATATTAAAGTTAGAAAAACAACTAAAGCTAGTATCATTAGATATAAGTTACTTGATGTTATTACATCAAATACAGTTTGTAATTTTGTTATTAATGATAATGGACTCATTAATAAACACCCCCTTTTATTCTACTTTGTATAATTCTGCAATATAGATTGTTTGAGTACTGCTATCATCTTTAGTACAAGTTATTAATGTAAGTGTTGTTTTATCGTGATTTCTTTTGATTGATACAGTACCTGTATTTTCTTCTTTATATATGTTTGTTATTTTATATGTATAATTAAGACCACCATAGGTAATAGTTGCATCATCGCCTATTTCTAGTTTATATAGATTTCTAAAAAAGGCTTTCCAACCAGTACCAGAGTGACCTGCTATTATTAGATTTCCATTAGTGACATCAGGCATTGTACTGCCTTTTATTATTTCTATGTTAGCCTCAACAGTATTAAGACTTGAGTCTATGTTGTAAAAACCCCTTTTAAACTTTATTTTTGGTATTTCTAAATATCCTATGTAGCTTTCTATATCAGTATATTCTTTAGGTTGTTCTTCATTAGTGGTATCTACTTCTTTAGTATTGACATCATATATTGCTGTTTCATTATCATATATTTTCTCATTCATATAGTCATAGGCATATAATTTTTTATCACTAATGAAGTTGTATAAAAGAAAGAACCCTCCTAGTGTTATGATTAGGGACCCTATTAAGGCAACCCAGCTAGGAGAGATTCTTTTTTTATTTAACTTTTTGTTTTTTGCCATTGTAGTAAACGAATCCTACTCCGGATATTAACATTATAGATCCAAATAAAGTACTTATTAGGGATTTATTACTACCAGTAAATGGTACTTCTACTATTTCACTGTTTTCAAAGATAACTAGTGCTGTTGGAGTTTTATCACTGATAGTAAATTTGTAAATTTCATCACTTTTGTTGTAACCTTCTGGAGCTTTTATTTCTTCTACTGTATAAGTTCCATCTTTAAGTCCTATAATAGTATGAGGTTCTTCGCTTGTTACAAATTCCTCTACAACATTACCTTCACTATCTTTAACTACTAGTGTTGCTCCACTTAATGGTTTTCCTGTTGCAGCATCTACTTTTAAGATATTAACTAGTTTTTCAATAGCTTTATTTTCAATAGTAACTTTAACATCACGATTGTTATCATCTATTGTAAACTCATAAATTTCATCTGTTTTTTCATAGCCAGATGGTGCACTTATTTCTTCTACTGTATAAGTTCCATCTTCAAGGTCATTTAAGACATATGGCTCAGTAGTTGTTGTAAATGTTACTACTTCTTCACCTTGTGCATTTTTAACAGCTAATGTTGCTCCTGCTACAGGATCTTTAGTAACTGAGTCAACTTTTATAATTGTTGCTTTCTTTTCTATTTCTTTATTTTTAAATCTAATAGCAATGTTTCTATTAGTATCTGTAATTGTAAATTCAACTATTTGGTCATTTAGAATATAACCATCAGGTGCTTTTGTTTCTTGTAATGTATAAGTACCATTTGGTAAATTCTTAATTACATAAGAATTAGTTGTTGATGTCCAAGTAGCGATTTCTTTTCCATTGCTATCTTTAAGAACAAATTCTGCTCCTGCTAGAGGTTCATTTGTATCTTCATCTATTTTAGTAATTGTAACTTTACTAGTATCAAGTGTTAAATTAGTTTGATCTGATACAGTTGATGTTTCAGGATATAATGCAGAACCAAAGACACTTTGTTTTGTTGGATCACTTGATTTGTACATATAAGCTTTATTAATTGAACCTGTTGCAGATACTTTTACAGTTATATTTAAATTACCTATATCAACATTATCAACAGGTATTCTTACTTTGAAGCTTTCGTTAGTTGCAAATGATGTAGAAGGTGCTCCACTATTTGCATTAACTACAACTGTTCCTTCTGGTGCTCCTTCTAATGAAACATTATAATTACCAGTTGTATATAGTGTTTCAATACTAATTGCACCAGATTCATAGTATGCTTTATCTTCTGATAAATTAAGTGTTGTATCATTATTTATTACTTGAATAGCAGGTGTTGCATAACTTGTTACTTGTTCAGCACCGTGAACTAAGTTTTGTATATGTTGTCTTAATCCATAAGGATCAGCACCAGTCGTTTTGAAACTATCTGGTAAGTTATTTCCACCCATATGAAGGTCCATATACCACCAAAGGGCAGCTTGTGTTATGTAGTAGTCCATATCTGAATCTCCAGTAATATTAACTCTTGGATAACCATTAGACAAGATGTAAGCGATAGCAGCTGGAGCTTCTCCTTCAAGAGTCATTGTAACATTATATGGAATACCAAGGTTATAGTTACGACAATATACATAACCTCCTAAACTACTAGTTAGTTTAGCATAACGCCAGTCATCAATATAACCAGCAAGAAGTTTTTCACTATTAGCAGTAAAACTAGGTGGTGCAGTTACTTCAGCTTGTGTAGTCATTGTTGTAAAAATACTTAATGCTGTTACTAGAACTAATAGTAAAATTGCTTTAAATTTGTGTTTTTTAACAGTTTTAACTATTCTCATATTTTATACCCCCAATTTGTTTTTGTGCCCATATTATAGCACACTTTTTAAAAAAATGCAAGAAAATGTTGTTATGTTTTCTTTACAACTAATTATTCTAGTACAATTTATGCAGTTAGTAAATAGTTTTTGATTATAATTATAAAACTATATCAACTTTGATATAGTTTGTTTCACGATATTTCTCTTTTTGTTTCTGTTTCTATTTGATAATTTTCAGTTTCTATATTAATTATATAATAGATTTTTTCATTAGTTGTAGAATTCTTCTGATCAAGAAACTTATATTCATTTTCACTTATTTTTTCAGAATATTCAAAAGTTGTATCTAGATTTAAATTTTCTAATATAGTTAAAGCTTTTGATATATTATTTTCATCTGATGTATTTGTT
>CALVLC010000072.1 GCA_944336335.1 uncultured Bacilli bacterium
TTTGCCAGAAGAAGATTTCTATAATGCAGGATCAACTCATCGCAAAGGCGCTTGATATCGATGGATTTTTCGCGCAGCTGTGCCACTAAGACCAACGCCTGTGTAGCATCTTTTTCAGCAATCGCACGGCACAGTTCAAACAAATAACTTTTGTCCGTTACACCGGCCATTCGCCGTACCACATCGATATCCACATGGTCTGTCACACCAGCGCATGTATCCAAAATGGAAAGCGCATCCCGCATCGCACCATCTGCCAATCGCGCAATCAGCCCTGCTGCCTGTGGTTCCAAATCAATTTTTTCCTGTCCTGCGACGTACAGCAGTCTTCCCTCAATGTCTTCCGGAGAAATACGCGTAAAATCGTACCGTTGGCAACGGGATAAAATAGTAGCCGGAACTTTATGAATCTCTGTCGTTGCCAAAATAAAAATCACATGAGCAGGCGGCTCTTCCATAATCTTCAGCAAAGCGTTAAACGCCGCTGTGGAAAGCATGTGCACCTCATCAATGATATATACTTTGTACGTACATTCACTGGGCGTGTAAGCTGTTTCATCACGCAGATCGCGAATATTATCCACGCCATTGTTGGAAGCAGCGTCAATTTCCACCACATCCATCACACTGCCGTCATCAATCCCTCTGCAAATTGCACATTCGCCGCAGGGATCTGCCTCCTTGCGGGAAAGGCAGTTAACGGCTTTCGCAAATATCTTGGCGCATGTAGTCTTACCCGTTCCTCTCGTGCCCGTAAAAATATAGGCATGACCGACTTTATCATGCAAAATCTGATTTTTCAGCGCAGTAGTAATTTCCGTTTGACCGACTACATCTTCAAACGTTTTCGGACGCCATTTGCGATAAAGAGCACGATACAAAGTCCGGCCACCTCCCTGCACGTAAAAAAATAGACAGGCCACGGCGTTCCACGCCCCGTATGCTGTTGGGTATACAGAGGACAGGAAACCTGCGGCGCACAGAACATGCCACTTAATGCTGCTCGGTTCCCCGCCTGACATGGTTCATGGAGTCCCATCGCACAGGGCCCGCCCTCTGTATACCGAACAGCACACATTTCGCCTGTCCAGTAACCAGTAACAAATTATATTATACTATAGACTTATTCAAAATGCAAGAAAAAGCAACGATTGCCGTCAATCATGAATCACAACTGCACGACACCCCATCGCCGAAAACATCTGCTCAAACTCTTCCTTTTCCAGCACTCTTTCGCCATCCAGCGGATCTGCGAGCACGCATTTTGTTTCCCCCAAGGCAGTCAGCACTACACAATGTACATTGGCCAAGCCTAAAATGGTTTCTCCTGTACTCAGGTCAGTCCATTCATAATTGCTGTAGCGGGGCATTTCTCCGTCTATTGTAATCCACACAATGACCGGAACCCCATCCGACAAATACTGACGAAGCCCTGCCTGTGTTACTCCGGTGATATCATAGGCATATAGTGTGCTTTCCTGCTGCTGCAAATAAAGATTGGCTCCTTCTGCAAGAGGCTTGGCAAAGCAGTAAAATCCGATACCTGTCGCAGGATCTCCCGGATACGCCTCGTTCGGATCCACTCCATAACGGATTCCATCCTCTTCCCAAAAATCCACACGAGGAATATAGCCATAGGACAAATCCAACTTATCAACAGAATAGCCATAAAATTGAAGGACAGAGGCCAGGCTTGCTGCCTCACACCCATTGGGAAGTTCCGGAAGCTGCATTACCGGTTCAACCCGAATCGGTTCCAAAACATATCCTTCCATCACTAAAAAGCGCCCTAAACCAATCGTCAGCAGGGCCGTCAGAACTGCAGCTGCCACCAGCTGCTTCAAGCGAAATCGCGCACGTCTTTCTGTACGTTCCCTTTGCGTGTTCGGTTGATGAGTCATCGTTTTGCGGTATAAAACAGCTGTCATCCTTCTTCCCTCCTTACAACTGCATTTTATCTCCCCCTTGTTACAAAACTGTATCTGTTTCAAAAAAAGAGCGGCAGTAATAACTGCCGCTCTTTTTTTGCATAGAACAATTCAGCGCAAGATCTCGCCGCTGTTCGGGCCGCCCGCCGCATTGCTTTCATCTGTATCAATGTGCATGGCAGTGGCAAATTTTTCGCTGACGCGAATGACCACATCGTCAAATACGACCTTGCGGCCTTCATTGCCGGTGGCAACCTTGACGATATCCTTGTCTTTAACACCTGCTTTTTCCGCATCTTCCGGAGTCATATGAACATGGCGTTTTGCCGCGATAACACCTTCAGAGATTTCAACCTCACCAGCAGGGCCAACCAATTTGCAGCCGGCAGAACCAGCAATATCACCGGATTCGCGAACCGGAGCAACAATTCCGATGGAGCGGGCATCCGTCAAGCTCAATTCTACCTGAGTGGCAGAACGAACCGGCCCCAAAATGGACACATTAGGCAGAGCCTTTTTCGGGCCCACAACGGTCACACGCTCATTGGACGCATACTGTCCCGGCTGAGACAGCTCTTTCTTTACAGTCAGTTCATAGCCCTGACCAAACAGTTTTTCCAAATCTTCTTTTGTCACATGAACATGACGAGCAGAAGTTTCTACCAAAATCTTCATATACATACATCCTCCTTTAAGGTTCATCTTTATTTTAGCAACCTGCGTTCCAAACTGCAAGGGAAATATGCTATAATTAAAAAAAGAGCTCGAAGAAAAGGATGATTTCATGGACTTTGAAACACTTCGAAAAAATTGCCTTGATTGCCGCAAATGCAGTCTTTGCGAAACCCGAACCAATGTAGTATTCGGCACTGGAAACCCGCATGCGGAGATTATGTTTATCGGTGAAGGACCGGGCCAGCGTGAGGACGAACAGGGGCTTCCTTTTGTGGGAC
>CALVLC010000073.1 GCA_944336335.1 uncultured Bacilli bacterium
AGATAAGCGAGGACTTACCCGCACCTGCCATACCGCTGACTACGGTTAGTGCCTCGCGGGGGATATGGGCGGTGACATCCTTCAGATTGTGCAGTGCAGCATGGGACACGGTAAAAAAATTTTTGCAGGATCGTGGCGGCCGCACAGGTCGGATAGAGGCGCGCAAGCTCTGTGCAGTGGTTGTATTTTGCTCAAGCAACTGCGCATAGCTCCCCTGAAAAACCACCTTGCCGCCTGCTCGGCCGGATGACGGCCCCATATCGATGATTTCATCAGCCAGACGCATGATTGCAGGGTTATGTTCGACCACGAGGATCGAATTGCCGCGGTCACGTAGGCGGATCAGCAGACGGCCGAGCCGATCGACATCTTTGGGATGCAGGCCAGCAGTCGGTTCATCAAATATATAAGTCAGTCCGGTGAGACTGCTCCCAAGGTAGCGGACCATGCGCAGGCGCTGGGTTTCGCCGCCAGATAGTGTTGGACTTGGACGGTTGAGGTTCAGATAGCCCAGCCCCATATCCTCGATTCCACGGAGCAGCTGCACAATTTTGTGGGCTGTTTCGCGGCCGACCGCATCGTCGAACCGCTCGAGCAGTGGGATCAGGTCATTGATCTCCATATCGCCCAATTCAGCGATATTGTATCCAAGCAAGCGGCTGCCCAATGCTGCACTGTTGAGTCGTGCACCGCCGCAATCGGGGCATGGACAGGAAAGCGTGAATTCCTCCAGCAGCCGCTGGGTAGCCTTATTTTGTGTGTTGACGCCGCGGTTAAGGTACAAGCGGGTGATACGGTCAAGCAGACCTTCATAGGTGAGAGTGTAATCGTTCCACACCTTACCAGTCGTGTTGTGGATAGGGACGATTTTTCCTTCTCCGTGCAGAAAGTTATGCCATTCTTCCTCCGTGAATTCGCAGAGCGGTTTATCCGGCGAGAAGAAGCCGGAATTCGCATAGAGCTGCCACTGGTAGGTGCCGACCTGATGGCCTGGCAGGAGAATAGCGCCTTCATTGAGCGATTTGGAGGTGTCGAGCACCTTGTCCAGGTCGAACTGCACAACATGGCCCAGACCGCTGCAGGTTGGACACATGCCCTGCGGATCGTTGAATGAATAACAGGGGGAACCGCCGAGATGTGGCGAAGCGCAGCGGGAAAAAAGCAGGCGCAGCATAGGAGCGACATCGGTCATAGTTCCAACAGTCGAGCGGGCATCGCCGGTAAATTGGCGTTGACGGATGACAATTGCAGGTGAAAGGTGGTCAATGCGCCCGACGCGTGGACGTTCATAGTGTGGCATGCGGTTGCGGATGTACAACGGGAAGGTCTCACTGAGTTGACGTATGGATTCCACGGCGATGGTGTCGAACACGAGCGATGACTTGCCGGAACCGGACACCCCGGTCACGACGACAAGACGGTTTTTCGGAATAGAGAGCGAGACTCCCTTGAGGTTGTTTTCACGGGCACCAAGGATTAACATCGGTTGAATAGTGTCTGTCATGAAGGTATCCTTTCTTTATTATGAGCGTTTTATTTGTTGTGTGGCGTAATCAAAATCTGTATGGTTTCGAGTGGATTTAGCGTAACCTGTAGATCGTGCAGACTGGTGCGATATTCGAGACGGCGGCATGGCTCAGAGCGATGCTTCAGATAGGATAGATAGTCTGCGGAAAGTTCAGACGGCGCGCCCAAACGCAACCACTCGTCATAAGCATTGCCGCTGTCGCGGCCAATTGTGAAATATTCGCAAGTATAGCTGTCTGCTTTCATACCGGAAATCGAAAGGTGAAAACATATTGGCGGTTGATCGTCGAATGGTGCATATCGCTTAGCATCTGAGATGGACTGGTCGGAAAGACGGTATTCCGCTTGATACGGGCAGGCCTGATAGAGCAAAACTTGCAGACCACGGCTGTCGCGGGTCACATACCAGCCGCGACCAGAGGAAATAACATGAGACCCCATTCGAGACAGAAAGTGTAGCGCATACAGAGCGGGCTTGCGAATTCCATTATAAGTATATAGACCGTGACCGCCATGGAACAGCTTGGGCTCCATCTTTTGATCCCCAATCAAGTCACTGACAGTCCAATAGGCTTTAGATGCGGTTTTGCCCATTGTTTCAGTCAGATTTTTTATAAGATAGGCTGATTTGTAGCATGTATCATTCTGAATGTCCCACTGCCATGCAGTGGCATCCCACTCGTTCACAACAAGCGGCAGATGATCAAGCCGAGCTGCGCGCAGAGACTTTCGCATGGTTGTTATAGCATCGGACATGAAATCGAAATTATGGCTCAGATGGAAACGCGCAGTACGGTCACACTGATGTACAATGCGGTTAAAGCCATTTTGGATGTCTGCTAACTCGTGAGGATAAATTTGCATGGTCACGAAATCAGGGATACAGTGTTTCCTCCTGCAAAATTCCAGAAAATCAGTAAAAACAGCAGTTTCGTCAGATAGTAATAGACTCCCTTCAACGCCGGGGCCACCGAAACGCAGTCGCGGCGATACCTGTTTGACCGCTTGAAAAGTGTGTAGATAAAGCTGCGCGTATTCGTCTTGTGTCAAAAAACCATAAAGTGCGAATGACATGCTGAACAGAGAAAAACGCCATTGGCGGACATCTTCTGCGCCGTATCTTTCCAAACAGTGCTGGGTGAAGTGGTACACAAGACTTTCCCACTTTGCAAGATTTGAGGGAAAGCCGATAAAACAACGGTTTTGATAGACCGGCAGCTTGCGAGCAGACAACAATTGTGGCAAAAATCCGAACTCAATATAGGGTTTGCAGCCCAGCGCCAGTAGACGGTCGAGCAGCAAATCGACATGTGCAAACTGAAAAACTGCATTACCTTGCGGATCTTCATAATAGACGTGCATGGAATCGTTGAATATGCCGTGGAATCGTACATAGTCGAAGTGGATGAGTGCTTGGAGATCGGCCAGCTGTTGCTGAACCTCAACAGTCAGACAGTCATCGGCGTAGCCGGCGTTGATCATGTCCTGCCAGTCTCTGCACACGGGCTGTCCGGCATCCTGCGCAGTAATGGGAATATGTAAATGCTGTACAGTGTGCGCTTGATTCAAAAGAGCGGTTTGCTGCGGCGCGAGATAGCGCAAAAGTGTATGATATTTCTTTTGCGGCAGATCCTGTGGAATGAGTTGTGGATCATCTGGTGCGATTGGTGTTAGACCGCGGCGGTATTTGTTTGGTGTGACCGCATATTTGCGTTGGAAGCGATTGATAAACGTATCCGCACGCCCGAATCCATTGTCCAGCGCAATAGATGTAATGCTCTTGTCAGTGCTGCAAAGATCCAGAAAAGCGTGGCTCAGACGTATTTCGTTGAGATACTGTGTGAAAGTTGTACCAAGTTTTTCGCGAAAGAACTGAGATAAATAGTTAGGGGAGAGATATTCGTGCGCAGCCAGATCGGAAAGGGAAAGCTTCTCGGCATAGTGTGTATTGAGATATTGCAGTACAGAATATACATGTGAATCTTCAGGAGTTGCTGTGGCAGAGCAGCAAAAGTTTCTTTTCAGTTCGTAAAATACGTCATAAACCCGGCCGAGCAGCGCGAGGTTCCCGCCGGAGTCTTTATCCAGATGCGCCTGAAATAACGCAGCGAGCGCGGCGCGCAGACTATCATAGCACGTCGCCTCTTTGTGCGGAGCTAAAAAAGACAGACATCGGAAACGTAGACCAGACAGCGCGTGTTGAACAAGCGTAGGAGAGAAGGAAAAAGTCAGCAACGAGGAAACACCAAGCAGTTCGGCGCTGTATAGTTCGTAAGCGTTTGTCAACATGATATCGGTTTCATGCATCAAATATTGCTGGCCGTTGAGAGTGACATGTGCCTTGCCAGTTAGCAGATAAAGAATACAGAGAGATTCATGCCAGTGCATGTCGCGGTCAGGTGTGGTGTGGAAACAGATATGTACAGGGGATAAGGAAGAGAAGGCGGCATCCAACATAATATCATCTCCATATATTATAATATTTATTTTAACATATAAAAATAAAAAAGAAAAGACATAGGGAGCGAAAACACAAAAAAAGAAGTTAAAATAACAATATGGTTCGGTGAAACGGAACAGTCGAACGGAAAGGGATTTGGATTGCGAAAACAGGATGGAAAAACACCGAGCATCTGGGGAAGAAAACGACCGATGACAGGGCTATACTGAATACAGTTGATTCAAGCGGGCGACTGGCGCCGTCGCCATCCAACTCAGGAGCAAAAGGAGTAGCAATCATGAAAAGAAGAATTTTGAATGAACGACTGGCAGCGATCGTGGCGAGTATCCGCCATGGAGAGATGATTTTTGTTGCGGATTCCGGCAGCGGCACTTGTTCTAAGGCGTTGTATCCGCTCGACCCGAGTGTGGAATATCTCGATGTTGAGGTAGTGACTGGTTCT
>CALVLC010000074.1 GCA_944336335.1 uncultured Bacilli bacterium
ACCAACAGAGAACGAGAAGCTGCTTATCGGATGTGTATTGACTACAGTGGTCGAGACTTTGCCTTCCTGACAGATCGGATGCTGGTCTTTGTCAATGGCAAATACATTCCGAGAGAAGAACTCAGCGAAGAGATTGCTCAGTGTATTCAGCTGCTCAATTTTGATGAAGTGATCACTACGGTTGATATCTTCTACAGTATGAAAGATGTTGAGCTGATGCGGATCAAGAAATCTGCATATGCATACTGGCCGCTTGCTGATACATCCAGTTCGATTCAGAGACCGGAACGGGATTATGATAAAATGGATCCCATCAAGATTTATGATCGAACCAAACGTGGATATTATGATATCCTGTTGGATGAGTTTATCTTTAATGGGAAATTGATGCGAATCCTGAATTATCTGGAAGATCATCCGGATGAAGCGGATCGATTCAAACATGAGATTGTCAATCAATTCCATGCAATTTCTGATTTGGATCTTGCAATGGCTACGGATGATGATCATCCTCGTATCATTATTCCTGGATTGGGAGATAATCCGGTCTACTACATTCAAGAGTCATAAACATACTTGGGGAGTGGGTTTAAGTCCCCACTCCCCACTTTTATTGCCGAAAACAACCCTATAACAAAGACAACGGAGGTAGGTGTTACAGGATGAGCAATACCAGACAGATGACACCAGAACAAATGGCTCTGCTTGCTGATATATTCAGAGTCCTTGTAAAGGAAATCCGGAGTGACGAAGACAAGGAGAAGTTGGCTCCCGGTGAACTCGGAATCAGTTATGTAGAGGGCTGTTTTTACATCAAGGATCCGTATACCGGAGAACTGTTTTCACCAAATTCAGTTCAAATGATCAAACAGATCATGAACAACTACAACCCAGTGACTGGTGAATTCAATGCAGATCGTGTCAACCATATTCGATTCTATACTAACATCAGTCAGTTAACCCAGATCGGTATCTCACTGGATGCTGATACCATTATTCGCCAGATGACTGTCCCGAGCGTCCTATATGCGCCTATTACCTATGAGAATTACGATAAACTCATGTTTCCTTCTGAAAAGGGTCTTATGACTGTCGTAAAGATCAGTGAGGAATTTGTTCGGTGTAGTTACAGTGACCTTGCCAATCATGTTGAATATGACGGTATCTATAACTCAGAAAAGCACCTATTTGAGGGATGGCTGGTTCGTGGTAGTAACACCGAAAATGACAATGGCGATACTACTTCTGGTGGTACTACCATCAATATCGAGTACGGAAAACCGTATTACGATATGACCGTCATCGTCGTTCGTGTTAACTATGATATTTTGCCCGGTGCTATGGTTAGTGTCGATGGAAAGACCGCACTGCCTCTTGTTGATGTAGACGGCAATCCGCTCGCAGAGACCATACCGGCGAACACTATTATAATGCTGATCTATGACGACAAGCGGAAAGCCTGGATTTATTGCAATCCACTTACGGATGACGTTCAGTCGATCATTAACAAGATTCTGGCAGATCGCATCACTGGTGTAACTGTAACACCTGGCGTCAGTGGCTATCTTTATACCGTGCCTGTCGATAATACAACCAGCATATTTGTGAATGGGTTCAACAAAAACACGGATATCCTGTTTGTCAACTTCGGTCAGACACTTCTGAGACCAGACATTGATTACAGGTTTGACGATACTGCTGTGAACATGATTCATATCATTAATAACATCAAACTCGTCGCCGGTGAGACGCTGTATTTCCAGATCGTCAAGTTCAATGTATCAACAAATGCGTGATGACGGTGGTAACTGGGCAATAACACGATTTATGGGCTCGGCTCGTCCTGGTGGTCGTGGAATTGTCCAAATCGGTTACTGCCCAAACTTCCTTTATCCAATGAATCTACGCAATCCTGTTTTGTAGTTGTAGAGAAGCATTAAGGAAACATATACAACAAAAAATCCTAAACCATCCGAAAGGGGTAATGTTTCACTATGGCCACTATTCAGAAAACTACCCTTAAGCGCTACAACGGTACCGATTGGGATCCGATTTACCTGGCTAGTTCTGCTGACCTGGTATATAGCGCTGCTGCTCATACCGTTGCCGAGGGTGATGGCTTTACCATCAGCCAGAGCATTCCCGCGAACACTCCCACTGAGACCCTGCTGGGCCAGATCATCGACAACCTGACCAAGCTGGACAAGGTGACTGTTCCTGCGATCGCCGCCGGTGGCGGTATCACCTCCATCGACGCTTCTAAGATCACCGGCGTCATCAACCGTGCCAACCTTCCCACTGATGTGGGCGGCAAGGGCGTCGAGGTTGAATCCGAGGTGGAGAAGGGTGAGCTGACTTCTGACGATGTCAACACTGGCGATATCGTTAAGGTGACCGGCGGTAAGGTGTACCTGGTTACCGCTACCACTCCCGCTGTGACCTTCATGGAGCTGTCTGACACTGCTTCTGAGGTTGCGTGGTCTCGTATCACCGGTAAGCCGACCACTCTGTCTGGCTACGGTATTACCGACGGCGTGAACACCGCTGATGTGGTGACCGCTCCTGAGGCCAACAAGATCCTGAAGCTTGACGGTACCGGCAAGCTTCCTGCCAGCATCACTGGCGACGCTGCCACTCTGGGTGGTAACGCCGCTTCCCACTTCGCCACTGCCAGCGACGTGACTGCTCTGACTGGTCGTGTTGACACTGCTGAGGGCGATATCGACACCATTCAGGGTGAGATGCGTGCCTTCGACGCCTCCTGGATTACCAGGGGCACCATCTCTGTGGATCGTCTGCCCCAGGCTGCTTTGGAGCGTCTGTATGTCGCCAAGAACGATGAGGCTCGCCTCGCTCTGACCACTGCTGAGGTCCAGAATGGTGATGTGGTTAAGGTCACCGATACTGGTCTGATGTATTACGTCAAGGACGAGACCAAGCTCGGTGGCGATAGTCCTGAGCAGGCTTTCGAGCCCTTCACTGCTGGCGCTGCTTCCAGTGTGCCTTGGTCTGGCGTAACCGGTAAGCCCACTACCCTGACCGGGTATGGTATTACCGACGCGGTTGCCGCTTCCGAGAAGTCTGCTACCTATGTTGAGGGTGGCGTGGTTATCTGGAAGGCTGGTACCGATGGTGAGTCTCACACCTATCAGATCGAGGGCAAGGCTCAGTCTGCTGCCCATGCCGACAAGGCTTCCAACTCCGATCAGCTGGGCGGTCAGAATGCTGCCTACTATGCCACTGCCTCCGACATGACCACCGTGAAGGACTACATCGATAGTCTGAAGGATGGTTCTGTCACCGATCTTCAGCTGCCTGCTAATAAGATCACTGGCACCATTGCTGATGCCAACCTGCCCGACTCCGTGAAGTTCAAGATCGTTGAGGTTAATGATCAGAATGCCCGGTTTGCTCTGACCAGCGGCGAAGTTCAGAACGGTGACGTGGTCAAGCAGAAGGACACCGGTGCTCTGTACTTCGTCAAGGATCACACCCAGCTGACCACTGCTGCTGGTTACGAGCAGGTTGCTGCTACCTCCATCGCTTGGTCTCAGATCACTGGTAAGCCCACTACGGTTGCCGACTCCGGTCTGACTGATGCTCTGGCCGATGAGGATGTCGCCACCACCTACACCGCTGGTAAGGTTGTTGGCTGGGAGCAGGGCAACAATGGTACCACTTCTACCCAGTATGACATCAACGGCAAGGCCAATACCGCTTGCCTGGCTGACCGTGCCACTATGGCCGCTGACAGTGAGAAGCTGAACGGCCAGGCTGCCAGCTACTATGCTACCGCTTCTGCTCTGGGCGTTGTTGAGGGCAATGTTGCCACTATCCAGGGTCAGATTGGTACTGCCGGTGGTTCTGGTATCCTGAAGGATATCGAGGATCTGAAGAGTGGTACTGCGATCACTGAGATTGATGCCTCCAAGATCACTGGTGTTCTGGATCTGACCAACATCCCTGCCTCCGTTGTTGAGCGTCTGACCATCGTTGAGGACGACGAGGCCCGTCTGGCTCTGACTACTGAGCAGGTGCAGAACGGCGACTCCGTCAAGGTTGTTGACACCGGCCTGATGTACTTCGTGAAGGACGACACCAAGCTGGGCAGCCCCGAAACTGCCGCGCAGGCCTTTGAGGTGTACACCGTTGGCTCCGCTGCCTCCGTGCCGTGGACTGGTGTTACCGGTAAGCCCACCACTCTGTCTGGTTATGGCATCACTGATGCTGTCAACGCCAGCGAGAAGGTTACCGAGGCCTCCGCTGGCAACGCCGGCAAGATCCTGGTGCTGAACGCTGAGGGTAAGCTCGATGCTGACATCACTGGCTCTGTTGAGTGGGACAAGGTTCTGAACAAGCCCACCAGCACTCCCACTCAGATCGATCAGGCTGTCACTGCCGCCACTCATACCAACCGCACCGTTCTGGACGCTCTGGGCGACAGCTCCGGCGCTCTGACCTACAACGGCGCTGCTGTTGCGATGCAGTCTGCTCTGGATACCACCAACCAGACCGTATCTAAGCACACCACCCAGATCACTAAGCTTGGCCTGGGCTGCCTGACCGTGGTTGACGACGTTACTGTCGACCTGGCCGATGCTGCCGAGGGTCAGCTGGCTCTGGAGCTGATCTAATCAAAAATCACAACGCCTGCTAAATAGTTAGCAGTGTAGTTCACAGGAAAGGGGTTTGCCCAAGTGAACCGTATTATGCGGATACGTCGGTATAACCCCTCCTCGAAAGTGTTTGACGTACTGTTCCCGCAGACAATTACAGCAAACGTTTTACGTAAAGAGGATGGTGGCGTACTGGAGTCTGACCTCCTCCAGTACGACCACCATCTTCAGTCTAAAGGGATTCACATCAATAAGGCAGTCAGTTCCGGTACTTATCGGAACCTGATTGTCACCATTCCCGGTGCAGTTCTGGTCGACAAATTTCCCTTGCTCTTAACGCTGCACTGTAATCTGGAGTGTGAACCCACACTTTCTTTCAACGGAAGCGAACCTGCTTATATTGTCTCTGGGGACGGAGATAACATTCCGGGAGGGCAAGCTGAAGGTACGGTTTTGTTCCTCGTGTGGTCGGAACCTATCCAGAAGTGGGTTCTGATGAGCTCTGATACATTTTCGGATGTCACGAAAGTATTGCTGCCTGTTGATACCGAATACGTGTACAAGGCAGAAACCGATGGGGTTACCACAATTGTGATACCCGAATTTGATTACAAGACGGATAAGCTCACGGTAAACTATGGGCAAACCATCCTTCGAGCAGGGGTCGATTATGAATTCATTCGACTCCAACCGAATACAATCAACCTAATCAACGGCATTTCTATCCCGAAAGGGGATATGATCTTCTTCACCATCACCAAGTATATCGCCACTGCAAAGCGTGGTTCTCTGAAGTATGATCTGGTAACCAATGACTATCAGGTAAAAATTACGAAAGAGAATACCACAACGATTGATATTCCGAAACAGGCTCAGGAAGCCCATTCGTTTGTGATCAACTATGGTCAGACGATTCTTCGGAATGGCATTGATTACTCTTTCAGTGACGATAAGACCCAGATTCTCTTAACTGAGATTGTTCCGGCCGTTGGTGATGTCATCGTCTTCAGTGCTACCGAGTTTGTGGAATCCAATGCAGAGCTTGTCCCCAATAACTGGGGAGCTACTGGCAACTATCGCTATTCGATGAATGTGATTCACACTTCCTATGTGGCGACTGAAGATGCAATCACAGTCATTCCTGTACCTGGTTATAACTATAAACGTGATGACATTTGGCCCATCATCGACAACCATCTGCTGATCTATGACGTAGATTATACCATCGATGAGATTGGCCAGGTGGTTCTGCTTAAGACAGAACTCAATCATGGGGACGAGATCTTCTTCACCATTCTTCAAGGTGCGATGTTTGACGTTCCCAACTTCAATGTCATCCGTGCTACCGGTGAATCTGGACAACACATCATTTTGGACATGAGTTACAGTGTGCTGTGTAATTTCTATACGCTTCTGGTTCTGCTCAAATATGACCTGGAGACCAACCCCACGATCAAGTGTGTTGACGGACCTGCTGAGTCGGTATGTGATTGCTATGGCAATCCCGTTATGGGAGGGTATAAAGCAGGATCGTATCTGTGGCTGGTGTACAACTATGATCGGAAGTGTTGGTATTCCCTTGGTCATGGTCAGGTGGACATCACTTCTCTGATGCCTTCGTATCTGACCAACAACGGTGTTGCGAACTTCACTGGACAGGATGGTACTTCTGGTGGAGAATATCGTGAAACCGTCATCGAGCATGGTCTTGGTGAAAAGCCGGAGCGTATTGATGTGCAGCCCTGTGAGCCTCCCAACATTGTGGACGGTAGACCGGCGATCATTGGTGATATCTGGACCTATGCAGACGAGCAGTATCTGTACGTTGGCAACAGTGGTAATGCCACTTCGAAGTTCGCTTGGACGGTATCCTCTGAGGACTCCACTGCCGATCTTCGGTCCTATATCGATCAGGAGCTCGCCAAACTTGCAAACCGTCCCGGCAAGATTGAGACTCGCCTGGTGGCTCATACTGTACAGAATGACAATACGACTGTCATTAGCTCCATCAGTGGTTACAATCCCCTTTACGACAAGCTCATTGTCAACTTCGGTCAGACTGTGCTCCGTGAAGGTGTGGATTACATTCGCTACGGCAGTGGTATTCAGCTCAATGAGATTGTACTCAACGCTGGCGATATTATTCAGTTCACCATTCTTGTACAGGAACCGACTTGATACAACTGAATATCGAACATTTCCACACAAAAATATCACCTCCTGGGACCGATTCCCAGGAGGTGTTTTCATATAAGACACAATTATAAAAGGGAGTGATTATGAAATGAGCACTGGAAAACGTGTGCTCACGGATACCGAATGGTATAGCAAACATAGCCGTAAGTTCATGTCTACCTCAAAGAAGATCATCTGGTTGCTGACCATCAACGGCATCCTGTGGATCTGGTGCACGTATCTGCTTGCCTGGTTTGACAAAGTGCAGATCGCAGAAACGCTGTCCAGTAACATCTGTACAGTTGTCCTCGGTCAGACACTGGGTTATCTGATCACATCCTGTGTCAGCGCCATCTTCCGGTATAACCCGAAGTTTGGTGGTGAATCCACCTATCCGGATGATCTCGCCGTAAAATCATCAACCGAGACCAATACGAACAATACCACTGTGTAAAACGTATGTGAGGAGTGTGTAACCAATGGATGAGGAAAAGAAAACTTCTGGCACAATCACCGATATCAATATCGGCGCTAACACGGATACCGATCGCGTTGTAGCAACCATCACCAAGACCAGTCCTTCTGAGGCCCGTCAGAAACTTCTGGATACTGCTGTGAATATGATGGATAGCATGACCCAGAAGAAATCCATCAAGGATAAGCTTACTTCCAGAAAGTTCTGGGTTTCCCTTGCTGGTCTTGTTGTCGGTATCATCGGCATCATTGGGTTCAACATCAGCGATAACATGGTTGGTCTGATCTCTTCCAGTATCGTAAGTCTTGGATCTGTTGTTGGTTATCTGCTCTCTGAGGGCACTGTTGATGCCAGCAGCATCCGTGAGATCATGAACATCATCAACAAGATCATTGATGAGATCGATAAGATGGACAACGTTGCTACCACCACGACTACTGTTACTGGTACTACTGGTGATGAAGTAGCGGCCGCTGTGTATCGAATTCAGGCTGAGTCTGAAAAGTACCAGGCAATTGACAAAGCGATTGAGGAAACACTCAATAAGGAAGAAGCTGCTCCTACTCCGGAAGAAGCCGCTGTTCCTGTTGCTGTGGACGATTCCAATCCTGTATGAAAATAAATACCCCCACCCAATATTGGGTGGGGGTATTCTGTTACTTCACTTCTGCTTTGAACACTGCGTCAGGTTTCTCTGCACGCATTTGGTAATAGATCTCAAAGATTTTGCTATCTGGCAGTTTTGAACTCTCAGTCATGGTATAGCCAACCGACTTCAGCAACTCTGCCGTTTCTGGATCAATCTCTTCGCTGCTCTCATACCTGTCATTGATCACACCAATTGTGTATGTAATGCACCCTGAAGTAATCAAGTCACGAAGGATCTTGTCAAACACACCCTGTTTCTTCATAGCCAACAGAGCAACAGACATCTGGTCATTCAGCGTGGGTTTCTCACCAATCTGTTGACTGACTTTATCGTCGAAGATTGTGCGGCCACGAAGAACCAGATTTGTAGTCCCATCTTCTACAATAGACTCCACTACATTGGTGACTACTGTAGAACCAGGGAATGCAGGCTTTCCAGGGAATCCCCAGATGTCATGGTCATGAAGCACATCACTGAGCTGAGCCTGCAAAGTTTCTGCAATCTGTTTCGCATCGTTGATACCCTGCTGAAGCTTTTCGTTCTCCGCTTTATAGTGAGCCATATCCTGGAACTCCACAGAGCTAATCAGTTCATTTCGTGTCTGCAGAATTTCTTCCAGTTTAGATGCAGCATCACGGAGTTCGTTAATTACTGCATTATTCTCTTCCTGTACGGACTCAATGGTTTTCCTCTGAGATTCCAACTTCCCGCGAAGCCCTTCAATCGTAGCCGAGAGTTCAGTGACCTCCGCTTCATGAGATGATTTCAGAGCTTCTATCTCTTCCAAATGTTTGGACTCTTTCATCAAACCAAACACACTTGCTCAACTCCTTTTCTGTTATGCACCACAAATGAGACCATATGCAGATGTCAATGCCATTCCAAGAGGAATCTGATACGTCATAGATGAACCAGCAAACTCCCACTTATTCACACGCTTGTCGTCCAAAGAGTGTTTGATACCGCTTCTGGTCCCAACTAGATACCTAACATTGGGTGGATGATTGACAATGAAGTGAACCGGATAGTGTTCATCATAGTCCACAAACAAACCAGAGGCATGCAGTGTTGCCGATGCTCCTCCTTTGGAACTGATAGTAAAGCACTGTTCGCTCCAGCACTCTTCTACAACGCTCAAGCCAGCCGGTGAACAAGGAGTATCTGGATCTGATGTCGTATATACCTGGTATCGATACAACTCACCAGCGATATATGCCGCATAAAGAGTTGACATGGAAACCGTTGTTGTACTGCCGTCTACAGTTCCCCAAAATGTAGTAGAACCAGGAGCTCGAACCATATCAATTCACTCCTTAATTACACTTGGACCATCCGCAATTTCTGCAAATGACACAACCGCCTTCATGTTCCATCACCGCGCCACACTCCGGACAATTTTTCGCAAATTTGAGCTCAGAATCATCCAATACGGGGGTTTCCGGAGAAACTGTTGATGTATTCTCTCCAGAAGGATATTCAGGCGTGTGTACACTCGACGTATCCATTTTATAGTTCACCATATCAATATCGTCGGCATACAGATAGGTTGTAGCAGTGTCCTGCATAGCAGCCTTCTCAGCCTCAAATCGCTTCTGCGCTTCCTCCAGCATACGACCAATGGCATCCGGACAAGACAGGATCTTCACATTGGGATTTCGCTGACAAGAGGGACAACGAATCCCGCGAAGCTGAGTAACAACTTCCTTTACATCCACACCAGCTCTCAGTGCAATAGAGGCCAGACGAGCAGTAGCCTCACTCTGAGAAGGACAGCCACCACCCTTACCATTGGAGGTAAAGATCTCACAGATCCCATTCTCATCATGATTGATGGTTACATACAGTTTGCCACAACCAATCGGAACTCTACGAGTAAACCCAGACAGCTCAACCGGACGATCTC
>CALVLC010000075.1 GCA_944336335.1 uncultured Bacilli bacterium
CTGTCTCCCTGACCCTCACGATCCATGACGGCTTGAATATCCTGTCCTCATCCGAAAGCGGCCGCGACAGGTATTCCTGCGCATACGCGATCGATCCCATGTTCTTCTGGGTTGCCTTCAGATCTTCCCAGCTGAATCTCTCAGGCCATAGGGGAGTGCCATGATCCTCGCCATCCTTTGTGGGGATCTCCGCGGAAAATCTCAGCCCGATCCAGCCTTCCTTGCTTCCTTCCCTGATCTCCTTCAGAAGCTTTGACGGAAGGTCCTCCTCATTGGTGATCGTATTCACGAGGATGATCATCGCCTCCTTGCCAAGAGGCTGCACTGTCCGCCTGAACCACTTGTCGAGCTTGATCCTGGACTTCGAGGAATCCGCCTCCTCGTCCTTGAGCATGTCATCGAGTATCACGAGATCCGGCCTGTACTGCCTGTTCCTCCTGCCTCTCAGCGATCCGCCTTTGCCTCTGGCCATCACCGTGACGCCTGTGCGGAATCTGAGCATGGACTTATTCCATGGGGAGCCGGCCATGAAGCCGAAGTCGTCTATGATCCTGTCGTTGTCCTCGATTGCATTCCTGATGTTCTCGATCTGCCCCTGGGCATCAGTATCAGAGGATCCTATGACTATGATGAACTGCGACTTTCTGAAAAGAGCACGCCAGAGAGGGTAGGCGAATGTCATCCTCGTGGATTTGCCGTGGTTTCTTGGTTCCACGTCAACGATTCCCCTGATTCCTTTCTCTGCCCTGAATGTATCCTGGAAATCCTCAGGGACCATCTTTCTGAGCTGTTCCGCCTGCTTCTCCGTGAGCTCCTTTGTCTGGATGACATCATAGAGTATCTTCTGGTACTCCGCGGCCGGAAGGGAGAAATAGTCAGGAAGATAGTACTGGCAGAAATACATGGAGTCATTCTCCGCGCGCTTCAGCCTCTCATCCCTTTCCGTCTTTGTTCTCACGTCAACAGCCGCATGCTGAAGGTCAGGGGAGTGCCCGATAAGCTCCTGAAGCCCTTTGCCGATTGCCATATCAACTCCTTCCAGAGCCAGCGCTCATTCCTTTACCTCCAGCTCTGCGATTGTCTTCTTCAGTTCCTCGAGCAGATCAGGATGCTCTGTGAGCGACTGCGCCAGCGCCTCATATACGGCGTTCTTTGCCTTCTCGACCCCGTTCTGGAAGTTCAGCCTGTGCTTTGACAGCTCGACCTGGTTCTTCGCGATTGTGCCCATCGCCTTGAAGAAGTCTGCCGGCTTCTCGAACTCGAGATCCTCCATGTCGAGGATCTTCTCATAGAACATGTTGATGAGGATCGAGTTCGCAGCTTCCACGAGATCTGTGTTCGTCCCGTCAGCGACCGATTCCAGGACAGCCTTCGATGACTCCGCCGCCAGACGGTATTTCTCAGCCTTGCGCCTGGCCGAGTTGTAGGAGCGGCGCACGGCCTCATCCGAGAGATCCTTGCCTCTCTTCTGAAGCTCTTCGGCAATCTCTCTGTGCGTCATCATATCCCTGTCATGCATGGTCACGATGTCTCCGGTGACACCCTCAAGCTCTGCCTTGGATCTTCTTCCCATGCATCACCTCCTGACGATGAGGACGCCGGGATCCTCGATAGTCCCGTCCAGAAGGTCTATTCCTGCAGGCGTGATCTTGAAGCGCCTGACTGTCTCGAACATCGTGTTCGGCGGCTGTACTGTCTCTTCCTCGACATAGCCTTTCTCGACCAGATACTCGAGGATCTTGTCTATATCCTCTGTCTTCCAGTATTGGAAGTATGTCTGATATATCGATGTCAGCGATATCGACAGCGGATGTATGTCATAGAGGAAGCATAGAAGCTCGCCCCTGAATTCCTTCTTTACCTGTGCTGGGATCATTTTTTGTCCTCTCCTTTGCCTTCCTTTATTGCCTTCGTGAGCTCCAGAAGCAGCTTCTGGTTCTCCTGCTGGTTCATGTCTATCCTGTCCCCGAGGCGATTGAGCTCTGTCTTCCATCCTCCGAGCTCCCTGTACATGTCCTCCTTCCTGACATAGTTCTCCCTGATGAAGTGGATCTCTGCATCCTGCTTCAGGTCGCGGTCCTTCTGTTCCTTCTCGAATTCCCTTATGTCAGATCTCAGGGCGGATACCGAATCCGCCGTCTGCTTCATCATCCTTATGAGCAGGCCGAGCATTATAGCGACTACGCATATAAGCAGGACAAGCTGTCCCCACGGCCCCGCAAGATCCTTTGCTGTGGACATGTATTCCATCTGTCACCTCTGTATGATGGTCTCATACGGAGCGGTCTGCGGTTCTCAGGGATGAAGACGCCCGCCGTTTCCGGCGGGACGTGAACAAAAAGGAGGTTTATAAAGAATGGTTCTGGTTCTCTGCTATTGCGCCACTGCCCATATCGCAAGGCCGGTGGCGGCTCCGGCCAGCACAAGAAGGACTATATTCCAGATCCTGGCTGTCCTGGCTTCGCTCTGAAGCTCGTCTACTGAGCTCTGCAATGAGCTCGTCCTGTCTTGAAGCGTCTGCTCTGCCTGACTCAGCGATATCGACAGCGTCTCCAAGTCTGTCTTCAATGCGTCCGATTCCAGCTGAAGCTTCGGAAGCTCTGTCTCCAGCGTCTCCCACCTCTTCAGCTGTCTTCCCGATATCATCGAAAGCTCTGCGAATATCTCGCTGTCTGTCATTGCTGCCGGATCCGGTTCTCCTTCCGAGAACAAAGGCTGCAATGAGAGCAGCAGCAGAAGCAATGGCAGCAATGATCTTCTCCACATCACTCTGCCTTCGCCGTCTCTCCGGTCTTCTTCACGGTGTCATAGAGGCCCATGGATGCGAATGCCACGACAGCTCCCT
>CALVLC010000076.1 GCA_944336335.1 uncultured Bacilli bacterium
AAAAAGTTATTCTAATAGATTTAAAAACTACTCCTAATGTGTATGATTTTAAACATTCCGTAGACGAATTCGATTATTATAGACAATTAGCTTATTATATTATGGCAATATTCTGGTATCTTGAAAACATTAAAGAATTAAATCCAGATAATTTCGATTTAGAAATATATATAATTGCTATAGGAAAAGATAAAAATAATCAAATTCGTGTATTTAATATGTTTAATGAAACAGAATTAACTAATAGAGGAAAATTACTAACAAATGCTCTCAAAGAAATATCATACCATTTAACCTCTAATAATTGGAATTATAAAAAAGAATATTATGAAGGAAATGGAATTGAAGAACTTTGTAGCTAAAAATGAAAATGATGCATTACTTGAATTGATGTTAAATACTGTAATAGAAATAACACCAATTGAAGAAATAACTTGTAATAAAGCTAAAGAAATTGATAATTTAGATTTATATAACAATGTTAAACAGTAATCAAAAAATTAAAGGGTGGTTATATTATGCCACCCTTTTTCATTTACCAATTGATTATCTTTGGAATAATGAAAACTTCATTGATATTTATACAGATATTGAAGGTAAAAATCCTTTTAATACTGTAACTAATGGTATTTATGTAGTTCTTAATTATGATATTAATCAGTATGAGAATCTTGCAAATATTTTTAGTTTAAATAAATTATTTAAAGATTATACTATATTTATTGAAGATAAACAAAAATATAGTATTTATTATTTTGAATTAAATAATTTTATATCTGAAAATTATGTAAATGATATCGAATTAATAAAATTAGGTTATAATAGTAGTTTTATAAAATTTGATATATTCTCTATTTATGCAGCTGAAACAATATTTAATTGTGGAAGATTAAATTATAATTTTAAAGAATTATATAAATTACCGAATCTTAAAAATGTGTTAAAATTAAAGGGTAGCTAATTGCTACCCTTTTTTATTATCTTTCTTCACCCATAATCTAAGTTTGATAATATCTAATTTTACTATCAATATCCATATATTGTTCATAAGGATTTTTAAGAGGAGTTAATTTCATAAAATCTCTATATAAAGGATTCCAATCTTTATATGCACCTCTAGTCACAGTTTTATCAGTAAAATCATCTTTAGCCCAACCTATCCATTCTACTATTGACCTAAATAAATGAGGTACCATTGTTTGGAAATTATCTATAAACCCAAATAAAGGTGTAGGATTTTTAATAGTTGATAACATATCAGGTATATTATATGGAGATTTAGATTCAAATTCAGTACGCATAGCACAATATGCTAAAAATTTAGCCCACCAATTATCATCATTATCATCTGAATAATCTAATAAAAATGATGTAATTTGTGGTAATATTAATAATATTAGAGCTGCATCGGTAAGTCCCTATCGAACACTAGCTCTTGTAGCATGATTTTGACTGAACTGTTTATAGTTTCTGATAGCAGAATTCAAAAGACCATACGTTTTATAGTCTTTAATAACAGCTCCAAAATATCTCCAAATTGTAGCTACTACTGCTTCTCTATATCTGTCTAAGTTAGGATCATATTGATATTTGTAAAAAAATCTTTCTGATAATACTACCGGCATATATTGTCTATGCATCATTACTAGACCACCAAAGGCGTTCTATGTGAACTAAGCTTTTTGTAGAGTTGTTAATTGACCATCAGCAGATGCCGCTAACGCTCTAGCAGTATTATAAATACGAAACTTTGACTTCTCCCAAGCTTTATTCATATCTTTATCTTTTACGATTAATTTACCGTTAATGTATTCAACTGCGTCCATGGCAGACTTATAATGCTACCATTTTTCTTTATTGGTTTCAGTATTACCATACTTATATAAGTAATCTTCCTTACATATAAATTCACCGTTTACGTACTTATAATTAAACATAATAGCATTTAATATTTGACCTTTTACACAGTAATCTACTATAGACATACCCCAGAAACCAAGTCTTCTAACTAATGCCATTAACCGACCATTTTGATTACTATTCTACCAACGAGTTCGTAATTCTGAGCCAATTTCCGCCTCATCCATTAATGCAAATTGTTTACCTTTATAATTGCGATTACCTATTCCACGAATACCGTCCCAAAAAGAAGTAGTAACAAAATATCTCATTGCGTTTAATGTATCGTGCCAATCCCAATATCTACCTACTACAGACTATACTAACATATTATAAGAAGCGGTAAATCCACCTGTTGCAGCTACAGCCCAGTTACCAGCTAAGTTTAAGTAAGTACCAAATGTTCTAAAAGCATTAACCATTTTAGTTACATTAAATTCTTTACCAAATAAACTATATTTTATAAGAGTATTCTGTCTGTCATATAGTTGCATATCTAAAAATGTATCCAACATCTGATACATATTGGTTTTAACGGCTTCTATTCTCTCTTTTCTTCTATTAAATAATGATTTTTTAGTAAAAGTACTTCTACCAGTAACTGCTTTTAAAGTTTCTAATTTACCTTTTATTTTATTTTTTTCGTCAAAATTAACTGCTGCATCATAGTATTCCATTACTATACCAAGTAAATCAGCACTAATTGTTGCAGGATCTTTTAATTTACCAGTATAATATTGAGGTATCATATTTAATTTAGAACCGTCAGGAGCTTGTACTGCTCTTTCTTTCATACCTGTATCCTCGTTTTGAGTGATTAAACCTGCTACCATTCTAGCTCCAATACCTTTTCTAAGACCTTTAGCTTTAATGTATCTCCACAAAGAACCTTCTATCGCAGGTAATTTATAATTATTATTAAAATTACGATTGTAATAAATATTATTAGCTTCAGTCATCGTCTAAAGTAATGCATTATAAAACGCTTTATTATCTTTATTCTACATTACTTTATTAAACTCTCTGCTATTATCATACAGTCTATCGCCTTTTTTTATTTTTTTACCATTGTCATCTATAAAATCTTCTGTAGCAAAAGATTTAGGTTGATAATATTCGTTTGAAGTATGGTCGTAATTGTGATTATAGAATTTTGAATCAGGAGACAAAGTATTAAAACTATCGTTAGGAACAGTCTATATATATTTCTAATCAACAGGAACAATTTTTAAAAAGTATGAATTAGGTTGCCAACCTGTTGCAGTTCTATGCGATGTATAAGATAAGAACGTGGCTTCAAAATACGCTTCATCAAACTCTCCGTTGATTGTAGCTCTTTCTACAGCTTGTGCTCTCATTCTACGATAAGCTTCATTTGGCACCATTTTAAATAGTTTACTTGTATCTACTTTTTTTTCTTTATGTTTTCTACGTTCAGCAGACATAAGTCTTTCTAATCTATCTAAAGTACGTTTTACAGCAGGTGGTATTTTATCAGATATAATTTCATTAGTTTTAGAATCTCTATAAGGTTTAAGCATTTCGTTACGAATTTCACTTAATCTTACATATTCTGCGCCATATCTTTGTTTATCTATTTTAGACAATTCATCCCAAAATTCTTGTGTATATTGCTATTTAGTATTTTGATTATACCATTTAACATATTCTTCAGGAGATAATTCTTTTTCTTTCTAAGTTCTTATTTTTTCAAATCTATTCTAATCTTTAACTGTGATATAATCTTCTCCTAAAGCTTTCGAAAGACGCTACAAATCAGATGCAATTTTAGCATCTACTCCTACTTTTAAGCTACCGTCGGGATTATACGGACAAGCTAATAATTTCTTTTGTATTTGAAGATTCTGGTATTGGTCTGCATCATCTTTGTTTTCGTTCATTTTAGATTCATCAAATACACCGTTTGAGTCAGAATATTTATTTCTAAGTAGTCTTAACTTAGTTTCA
>CALVLC010000077.1 GCA_944336335.1 uncultured Bacilli bacterium
TTTTCCCATGAGATATTTTGTTGGTATGATGAGACATCGACACCTTTTATTGTAATAATATTATTAGATTTTGTAGTTTTATCTTTTGTGGAAATATAAGTTTTTGCTTTATCTATAATATTCTTAAACATACAATCCTCCTTTAAAATAGGAGAGTAGAGAAATTAATCTCTACTCTTTATTATTAGTTACGTTAATTAGCCTTTGGCTTCTTCCTTTACTTCTTCAGCTTCTTCAACCTTTGGATCTTCAGTTGGCACATCTGGAGATTTATGATCTGTAATAAACTTTTCAACTTCTTCTTTTGTGATTTTTCCATCTCTAAGCATGTACAAGATTTCGTCTGAAATCTGGGCTTTTTCTGTAATTGAATTGTTTTTATAAGCAGCAAAGCCAATAAACACAATATTAAGAATCATATTCACAGCATAAGTGATTTCTTCTTCACCTAGATTAATGATAGGTTTTCCCATAGCTGTTAAAGTATAGTTCACCAATACTAGAATTACCATGACTAGACTTACCCATGTGTGAGGTTTAATTTTCTTTAATGTTTCAAATATTTTATTGATATCCATATGTTTTCTCCTTTCAATATTGATTATTTTTAAATAACAACAATATATTTAGTTAAATCAGGGTTTTCAGTGTTCCATTGCTCTTCCCAGATTCCATTGCTATTAACCCAATAATATAAATTAGATTTACTAGGATCTTTAGATTGGATATAAGCATTTGTAGCCATACTTCCATCAGCAGTTAGATAATACTGCTCGCCTTTATACTCAATCCATTGAGATGAAATCATATAACAATCTGAACCAAAGTAATAATATAAATTTTTATATTGATACCAAGTATCATGAACAGCCATTCCAGCACCATTAAACCAAGCCCATCGACCATTATCATCTAAATACCAGTCATTTTTAACATATTTTCCAGTATCACCAAGATAAAACCGCCAACCACCATCTTCTTGATACCATCCAGATTTCTTTGGCTGTTCTTCTACTACATCATAATCAATATAACAATATCCTTTTATTGTAGAAGTGTCATAAAATTTACGTTCTTTAATTTTAACTTGTCCACCATTTCTATCATTTAAATTTGATGATGTATTTCCTTCCACACAAGAATAATATTTAACCCCATTACGACTATAAATATCAATAACTCTTCCCATATGAGAATAATTAAAAATAACAAGTGCTCCTAATTTTGGTGTCATACCAACTTTTCCAGAAGATTTAAATTTGTTATAAGTAGCAAAACAATTATATCCAGTATATGTATTAGAAGTCATGTTCCAGTTTTTAAGAGCTTGATCTTTGCCAAATTCATACATTTCATTTGCAAATTGAAATGTAGCACACCATGGTTGCCCTTGACACCCCATTAAACCAGCATTATTAACATCTCTTGAATACTTAGTATAATTATTAGAACCCTTATTGCCTGTTTTAGAATCTAATTGGGCATTTGATTTTTTTTCAACATATCCTTCTTCAGATCTAATTCTTTCAATAAGACCATTTAATGTACCCATATTATTTCACCTTCTTTCTGATATCAGTAAGAATATTTCTTACCAAAAATAATGTAATATGGTTTTTCTCCATCTCTTAATAAATAATAATTAATAAAATCAGCTACTAAAATGGCATATATAGAAACTAATATCCATATTAAACTAAACTCTAAACATATTACTCCATCAAAATTAAACAACATATTTGAATAATCCCACATTCCAATATGTAAAATATGTTTATCCAATTCTCCAACAATTAATTCTGTAAAAGTAATTATTCCAGAACCAATAATACCTTGAATAATTAAAGGAATATTCCATGACACTTTGTTGTTTATGGAGTCAATCAATATAAAATCAATTGCTCCACAAACTCCCATAAGTGCAAATGAGTAGCCTCTAAATAGACATTCTATGGTTATATAACTGGTAAAACCTGTATATAACAGTACTATATATTTAATTATATTTTGTTTATTTAAGTTTTCCATCTTTACCCACTAAAGATTCAATAATTGCTTGACTTTGAGTCATCATACTGTTATAATTTTCAAGATATTTACCAGTTAATTCTTGGCCATATGTCATTGCCTTAATTGTTTCTTTATCATCAGTATCTTTAATATATTGTTTCATCTGATTGAAATATGTTGTTTCTTTAGCTTTTAAATATTTTACAGCAATATATAACTCTGTAATTTGTTCTACAGTATAAAGTTTGCAATTTCCATTTGAACTGTGGTAAGGCTGAGATAATCCAGTTGTTACAGCTAAGTTAAAAATATCATCAATATTTCCTTGGTCTCCACTTTCAATTCCATAAGTAAAATGTTCATCTTCTCCATCAATTTTAATTGTTACACCATTTTCAATATTATTTTTACAAATAGAAGAGAAGTCATTAATTTTTCTAACTTTAATTTCTTCTAAAGTAGGATCATATTCTAATTCACATAAAGCTAAAATTTCAGTTTTTTCATCATCTGTGAGATTTTTATATGACTTGAAAATATCAACCACATTTTCTCCACGTTCGACTCTTACTTTTATAGATTTAATTAAAATTGATTTTTGTGTTTCATTTAACATATTAAACACCTCCAATCATATCTGCCATTAATAAAGTAAGATCATTATTTTCTTCTGTTAGTCTATTAACTTCTTCTTCTTCAGATGGAATATAAGCTGCAACAGTTTCTCCATCTGATAAATAAAAAATCCCATCAATATACTTATCACCAACATTAACCCTATATTGATTACATTCTACAGCAAAAGCACTATCGCCATAAGTACATCTTGCTAAATAATTAGCCATTTCATAATCATCACAAATTATTCTATTTTGTACAGTATCTTCATATATTTGTGCAAATATTCTTTGATAATACATATTTATTTCTCCTTTTATTCAAATCAATAGCCCCAACGAACAATTACAATTCCTGATCCTCCAACAGCACCACTATATCCAGATTTTTCTCCGAATCCACCACCGCCACCGCCTCCTGTATTTGCAGTGCCAGCAGTCCCGCCATGATACGGCCCAGTAGATTTTTCAGCATATCCACCATTTCCTCCTCCTCCT
>CALVLC010000078.1 GCA_944336335.1 uncultured Bacilli bacterium
CGCGGCCCGCCTGGCCGCCCACGATGCCGGCGGCCGCCGCGGCCTCGATCCCCTTCATCCCGCCGGTGTTGGGCACGATGACGCTCTTGACGTTCTTGATGATGTTGTTGCTGACCCCCAGCCAGACCTGGCCGGGCAGCCTGCCCAGCACCTCCCGGGCCTTGGCCGCCGCGTAGGCGATGGCGATGGGCTCGGTGCAGCCCATGGCGGGGATCAGCTCCTCCTTTAAGATCTGGACATAGGCCTGGTACAGGCGGCTTGTGCGGTCCATATTGGTTCAGTCTCCCTTCTGGTGGTGGTTCCCGTGCACGCTACCCATAATAATACACGTTTTGCGCCCCCATTGCAACCGCGGGCGCGGCTTTTGGGTGTTGCGCGGCCGCCGGGCGGGATGTATAATAAACACAGGATGGAAGGGAGGCGGCTGTGATGCGCGAAGAAAACGGACCGGCGCTGCTGAGCAACGAGCGGGATTTTACGGTGTTCCGGTATGGCGGGCATACCATCCGCTTCCGCGCGCCGTATTCGCTGGAGCGCTATACCGAGGTGAAGGCATGGGACCGCGGCTACCTTGTGGTGCTGGCGAAGTACCGCCACAACGACCAGCCGGAGGAAGAGTACATCGACCTTGTGCCCATCCTGCAGGACCTGTACTTTGACGCGGAGCGCTTTTTGGAGCCGATCAAGGAGGTAAAGGTGGCCAATGGTTGACGTGAGACAGATCGCCGACGGGGCGGATATGATCGTAAACGGATATGCGTTCACCAAATGTGCGGAAGGTTACCGCGTGCTGAACCTGAACCGCCCGGACCGGGCGGCGGTCCTCTCGGCGCGGGGGGACGTCCTTGAAACGAGCATGGATGACATCGAGCTGGGCATCGTAAGGGACTACCTGGAGAAGAACCGCAGATTCATGGAGGAGTGACATGCCGAAGTACTATGAATTCAAGATAGCGGGGTACTATCTGTATTTCACTTCGTATTGCATCATTGAATGCATGCACGTCCATGCCAGCGACAGGAAGCTGACAGAAGCCGGGTCGGCCAAGTTTTTCGTCAAGGAAAACGGCGACACCGTGCTGCAAAACCGGGGCATCCTGAATGACCGCGAGATACGCAGGATACAGGCGTTCATCAAACAGAACTACCGGGATATGTATTTGAAATGGTCGGCCTATAGCCGGGAAGGCTTTTACGGCGAGAACAAGTGACGTCAAAAGCGCCCCGCCCTCTGCACGCAACGGTGCAGCCGGGCGGGGCGCTTTGTGTGTGTATATTCAGCCCTCTTCGTCCCCGTCGCCCGGCGCGGTCTGCGTGTCTTGCAGCAGGCGGCGCAGCAGGGGCAGCTCGTAGGCCAGCATGCACAGCCAGCCGGCGGCGTAGCTCCAGGGCAGGGCCTCGATGTCCATGTGCAGCGCCAGCACGAACAGCGCCGCCGCGGCCACGCGGGCGCCCATGTTCAGCAGGCTGCTGTTCAGCGTCACCTGCAGCCGCCCCACGCCGCGGAAGCCGCCCTGGATGCCGTTCGTGGCCGAGGGCAGCAGGTACATCAGCGATACCAGGCGCAAAAAGCGCACCCCCAGCGCCACCACCTCCGGCTCGTCGGCGAAAAGGCCCATGATGGGTTCGGCCCCGAAAAAGCACAGCGCCATGATGGCCAGGCCGTAGGCGGCCTCGATGCGCATGCCGGCGAAAAAGCCCTGGCGCACCCGCTCGGGCTTGCCCGCGCCGCGGTTCTGCGCCATCAGGGTGGTCATGGCGTGGCCGATGTTCTGCTGCGGGGTGTAGGCGAAGTCGTCCACGCGGCTGGCGGCCGCAAAGGCGGCCATGGCGTTCACGCCCATCGTGTTCACCACCGCCTGGATGGCGATTTTGCCCAGCTGCACCGTGCCCTGCTGCATGGCCGTGGTCCAGCCGTAGCGCACGGTCTGGCGCAGCATGGACGGCTCAAAGACCAGCCACTTTTTGCCCAGGCGCAGCACCGGCACCTTCGCCTTGATGTAGACCGCGCAGCAGGCGCAGCACAGCGCCTCGCTGGCTACAGTGGACAGGGCCGCCCCCTCGACGCCCCAGCCCATCACCGCCACGCAAAACAGGTCGCCGAAGATGTTCAGCACCGCGCTGAGCATCAAAAAGTACAGCGCGCTTTTGCTGTCGCCCAGCGCGCGCAGCGTCGCGGCCAGGAAGTTGTAAAAAAAGGTGAAGATCAGCCCCGCGAACACCACCCGCAGGTAGCTGACGGCGATGGGCAGCACCCCGGCCGGCACCTGCATCAGCCGCAGCAGCGGCCGCGCCAGCAGGATGCACAGCGCCGAAAAGCCCAGCGAGAACACCGCCCCCGCTATGGCCGTGGTGGACACCTGCTTTTCCAGCCGGGCGTAGTCCTGTGCGCCGAAGGCCGTGCTGACCAGGATGCCGGCCCCCAGGCACATGCCGTTGATGAACAGGATCGCCAGCGTCATCAGCGGGTTGGAGGTGCCGACGGCGGCCAGCGCGTCCTCGCCTACAAAGCGCCCGACGATCACGCTGTCGGCGGCGTTGTAGGTCAGCTGGAACAGGTTGCCCAGCACCAGGGGGATGGTAAAACGTACCAGCGCGGGCGTGATGGGCCCGTGCGTCATGTTATGGGTCATGGGTTTGCGCTTCCTTTTCTTTTTTGATTTTGGCTCACAGCAGGGCGGCGCGCCCGCCGATCAGGCACAGGGCGGCGCGGCTGCGCCCCTCGGCCAAAAAGCGGGCCGCCGCGGCAATGGCCGCCCCGCCGCTGGCGGCGGCGGGCACGGCGTCGGCTGCAAGCACGGCGCGGGCCGCCCGGGCGGCCTCGGCGCTGGTCACCGCCGCCACCTTGTCCACCACGTAGGGGTTGTAGTTGTCGGGCACCAGGCCGAAGCCCAGGTCCGGGATGCCGTGGGGCCCCAGCAGGCCGCCGCCCAGGGCCTGGCACTCGTAGGGCTCCACGGCCACCATCTGCACGTCGTTGGTCCAGGCCTTGACGCATTCGCCCACGCCGGTGATGGTGCCGCCGCTGCCCACCCCCACCGTGATGGTGTCCACCAGGCTGCGCCCCTCCCGGGCGATGGCCTCCACGATGGCCGGGCCCGTCACCCGGCGGTGGTATTCGGGGTTGTCGTCGCAGGCCAGCCAGTCGGTGTAGTACCAGCCGCGCCGCCCGGCCCACGCGCGGGCCAGGGCCCGCGCGCCGGCCGACCCCTCCCGCGCAGGGGAGAACAGCAGCTGCGCCCCCAGCGCGGTCAGGGCCTCCTGCCGGGGGGCGGGGGCGTTGTCGGGCCTGGCAAGGCACACCGGGTGCCCGCTGGTGCGCCCGGCCAGGGCCAGCGCAGCGGCAAAGGCCCCGCTGCCCGCCTCGATCAACGTTTGGCCCGCCGCCAGCGCGCCCCGCTGCGCGGCCAGCGCCAGCATGCCCTCGGCCAGGCCGTCCCGGGCGGTGCCCGTCGGCCCGTCAAAGTCCAGGTAGGCGTACAGCTTGCCGGGCAGCCGGCAGGCGGCCGCGTAGCCCCGCAGCTCGACGATGGGCCCGGGGCGAAGGGCGCGGTAAATGTTGGGGTACAGCTGCATACGATGCGGCCTCCTTTCGGCGCGGTGTGCGCTGGTTTTATCGTATCGCAAAGCGGGCGGGCCGTCAAGTATACATCGCGGCCCGGCGGGGGCAGGGGAGAGGCGGGGCGAAGATTCTCCGTATTCCACAAAAAAATTGGCGTTTTTTTGTTGACAGCGGCCCGCGTCTCTGCTATAATCAATGTCGTCCGTAAAGCAAAATGCCTTTACAAAGGCGCTGGAGGGGAGAGCGGTGGCGTCAAAGAACCTGGAGATGGGCTACCTGCTGGACTTCTACGGCGAGGTGCTGACCGACAAGCAGCGCGAGATGATGTCCCAGTACTACCACGACGATCTGTCCCTGAGCGAGATCGGCGAAAACTTCGGCATCACACGCCAGGGTGCGCGCGACGCCATCAAGCACGGCGAGACCGCCCTGCTGGAGCTGGAGCGCAAGGTGGGCTTCGCCAAACGCTACCGCCGCGTGCAGCACACCCTGGAGGAGCTGGAGCAGCTGGTAATCGACGCGCGCTTTGCCTGCACCGGCCCCCACGCCCGCCTGACCACCGTGGAGTACGTCAGGACGCTGAACCAGATCCTGGCGCTGCTGCGCTCCATCGACGAAGTGAACGAAAGCTGACGCTGTTTACCATAGAGAAAGGACAGCCGAACATGGCATTTGAATCCCTCACCGACCGCCTTGCCGGCGTGTTCAAAAAGCTGAAGGGCCACGGCAAGCTGACCGAGGCCGATATCAAGGCCGCGATGCGCGAGGTGCGCATGGCCCTGCTGGAGGCCGACGTCAACTACAAAGTGGCCAAGGACTTCTGCAACAAAGTGGGCGAGCGCGCCATGGGCCAGGAGGTCATGGAGAGCCTGACCCCCGCCCAGCAGGTGGTCAAGATCGTCAACGAAGAGCTGACCAACCTCATGGGCGGCGAGGAGGCCCCCCGCCTGGTGATCAAGAACAAGGGCCAGACGGTGCTGATGCTCTGCGGCCTGCAGGGCAACGGCAAGACCACCCACGCGGCAAAGCTGGCGAAGTATTACCTCAAGCAGGCCCGCCGCCCGCTGCTGGCGCCCTGCGACATCTACCCCCCCGCCGCCATCGAACAGCTCAAGGTGGTCGGCGCCCAGGCCGGGGCGCAGGTCTTTACGCTGGAAGGCGCCAAGCCCCCCGAGATCGCCCGCCGCGCCCTGGCCCACGCCCGCGACTACGGCAACGACATCGTCATCCTGGACACCGCCGGCCGCCTGCAGATCGACGAAGTGCTGATGGACGAGCTGGTGGACATCAAGCAGGCCGTCCCCGTGGACGAGACGCTGCTGGTGGTGGACGCCATGGCCGGCCAGGACGCCGTCAACGTGGCCCAGACCTTCAACGAGAAGGTGGGGGTCGACGGCATCATCCTGACCAAGACCGACGGCGACACCCGCGGCGGCGCGGCCCTGTCGGTGCTGGCCGTCACCGGCAAGCCCATCAAGTTCCAGGGCACGGGCGAAAAGCTGGACGACCTCGAGCCCTTCCACCCCTCGCGCATGGCCAGCCGCATCCTGGGCATGGGCGATATCCTTAGCCTGATCGAGCGCGCCCAGGAGGCCGCCGACGAAAAGGCCGCCGAGGAGACCGCCCGCCGCATGATGGAGAACAAGTTCGACATGAACGACCTGCTGGCCCAGTTCGCGCAGATACGCAAGATGGGCGGCGCATCGGCCATGCTCAGCATGCTGCCCGGCGGCGCCAACATCGACCCGGGCCAGGTGGACGAAAAGGGCTTTGCCCAGATCGAGGCCATCATCTACTCGATGACGAAGGAAGAGCGGGAAAAGCCCGCCATCCTCAACCCCACGCGCAAGCGCCGCATCGCGGCCGGCAGCGGCACCCGCGTCGAGGACGTCAACCGCCTGCTGCGCCAGTACGAGATGATGCAGAAGATGATGAAGCAGATGCGCAAAAGCCCCAAGGGCTTCGCCCGCAAGCTGGGCGGCATGCTGGGCGGCCTGCGCTGAACGACGGTACAAATCCGGCTGCCGCAAAGGCGGCATGGTTTTGACATACAACTACACCGCGCCCCCCGCGGGCGCACCAACATCACCAACATTCAGGAGGAAAATCTATTATGGCAGTCAAGATTCGTCTGCGCCGCATGGGCGCCAAGAAGTCCCCGTTCTACCGCGTGGTCGTGGCCGACAGCCGCTTCCCTCGCGACGGCCGCTTCATCGAGGAGATCGGCACCTACAACCCCATGCGTGAGCCCGCCGAGATCAAGATCGACGCGGAGAAGGCCAAGGCCTGGATCGCCAACGGCGCCCAGCCCACCGACACCGTGCGCTACCTGCTCAAGAAGTCCGAGATGCTGTAAGCGGAGGGCGGTCACATGCAGGAGCTGTTGCTGAGTGTAGCCCGCGGCCTCGTCGAGGACAAGGACGCCGTCGCCGTGACGGTGGACCCCCCGCGTGAGGACGGCACCGTCGTCTACCACCTGACCGTGGCAGAGGGGGATATGGGCCGCGTCATCGGCAAGCAGGGCCGCATCGCCAAGGCCATTCGCGTGGTGATGCGCGCCGCCGCCGTGCGCGTCGATGAAAAGATCCTCGTCGAGATCGACTGAAGCGTTTTTCGGGCCGTCCAGTGTGGGCGGCCCATTTTTTGTAGCAATGTGCAAAGGAGTAGCTATGCAGCAGTATCTGGAAGCCGGGCGCGCGGTGACTACCCACGGCGTCCGGGGCGAAGTGAAGATGGAGCTCTGGTGCGACGGGGTGGACTTTCTGCGGCCGGCGGGCCGGCTCTACCTGTCGCCGTCGGGGGGCCGCTGTTTGAAGATGGAGTCCATCCGCCCCCAGGGCCGTATGGCGCTGGTCAAGTTTGCCGGCGTGGACGATATGGACGCGGCCCGCGCGCTGCGGGGCCAGGTGTTCTACTTTGACCGGGACGACGTGCAGCTGGCCCCGGGCCGCTGGTACGTGGCCGACCTGATCGGCTGCGAGGTGCGCGACGCCGTTACCGGCAAGGTGTACGGCGTGGTGACGAACGTGGACCGCCTCGGCCCCCAGGACATCTACACCGTCAAGGCCCCGGACGGCAAGGAGTATATGTTCCCCGGCGTGGACGCCTTTTTGAAGGAGCGCAACCCGCCCGAAGGGTACATCACCGTCACGCCCATCCCCGGATTGCTGGACGACGGCGCTGCGAGCGAGCGGGAGGACCTGTGATGGGCATGCGTGTGGATATCGCCACCCTCTTCCCTGAGATGTGCCAGCGCGTGCTGGACGAGAGCATCCTGGGCCGGGCCGCCCGCCGCGGCTACATCGAGACCCACTGCCACCAGATCAGGGACTACACCCTCAACCGCCAGAAGCAGACCGACGACTACCCCTACGGGGGCGGCTGCGGCATGGTGATGTACGCCCAGCCCATCGCCGACTGCATCCGGGCCATCCAGGCCCAGGTGGCGGCGCAGGGCCGCGCCGCGCCGCATATCGTGTTTATGACGGCGGGCGGCCAGCGCTATACCGAGGCCCACGCCCGCCGCCTGGCCCGCTACGACAGCCTGCTGCTGGTGTGCGGCCACTACGAGGGCATCGACGAGCGCGTGATCGAGGCCTTCGCCGACGAGGAGATCTCCATCGGGGACTACATCCTCACCGGCGGCGAGCTGGCCAGCCTGGTGGTGGCCGACAGCGTGCTGCGCCTGCAGCCCGGCGTCTTGGCCGAGCAGAAGGGCTACGAGGAGGAAAGCTACTGGAACGGCCTGCTGGAGTACCCCCAGTACACCCGCCCCGAAGTGTGGGAGGGCCGCGCCGTGCCGGAGGTGCTGCGCAGCGGCAACCACAAGGCCATCGACGACTGGCGCGGCGAGCAAAGCCGCCAGCGCACCCGCGCGCGCCGCCCGGACCTGTGGGCGGCGTACCTCGCGGCCGGCGGCTGGGACGGCACGCCCCCGCCCAAAAAACCATCCCGCCACCGCAAAAAACGCCCCGCCGAGGCGCCTGAAAGCGCCCCCGCCGCCGCCCCGGCAGAGCCCCCAAAGCCCACAGAAACGGACTGAGAAAGCCTCTGCTTGTATATACATGTTGAAAATTTTTGTATGCACAGCCAATAGAGGCCGATTTATTTTGGGAAAAAGCTACAATTTGCAAAAAATGTCACCAACCTGATTGGGAAAAGCGAAAAAAAAGAAAAAAAGGCTGTACAACCCACGCCCCTTGCGATACAATAAAGTCAGACAGCAGGTGTCTATGCATTGCGTCATACCATTTACCACATGAGATAGGAGCGTTTTACTATGTATGTAAAAGAAGTTACCGTTGAAAATCAGGTAGGTCTCCATGCACGCCCCGCTACCTTCTTCATCCAGAAGGCCAATGAATTCAAGTCCTCCATCTGGGTCGAGAAAGAAGAGCGCCGCGTGAATGCAAAGAGCCTGCTGGGCGTCCTCTCGCTGGGCATCGTGGGCGGCACCACCATCCGCATCATCGCGGACGGCGCCGACGAGCAGGCGGCCGTCGACGCGCTGATCAAACTGGTCGAGTCCGGCTTTGCGGAGTAAGCCGGGCCTGCAAACAAGGGTACGAGGGCGGACGTTGGTTCGCCCTTTTTATTTTGCCATATGCTGCAAAAAGGAGCCAGCGCCATGACCAAAGCCGAACTGTACCAGAAAGCCTGTATGCTGCCGCTGCTGCCGGGGGTGTACATCATACGCGACAAAGGCGGCGAGATCATCTACATCGGCAAGGCCAAGCGCCTGCGCACCCGCGTCAGCCAGTACTTCCGCGAGGGGGTGCCCCACGACAACAAGGTCAGCCAGATGATCGCCCACGCCTTCAGCTTCGACGTCATCGTCTGCCAGAGCGAGTTCGAGGCCCTGGTGCTGGAGGCCAGCCAGATCAAGGCCCACAGCCCGAAGTACAACATCCTGCTCAAGGACGACAAGGGCTACTCCTATATCAAAGTCACGAGGGAGGCCTGGCCGCGCCTGTCCTTCACGCTGCAAAAGGAGGACGACGGCGCCGAGTACATCGGGCCCTATACCTCCAGCTTTGCCGCCCGCGAAATGGCCGAAAGCGCCCAGGACGCCTTTTTGCTGCCGCGCTGCGGCCGCCGCTTCCCGCAGGACCTGGGCAAGGGCCGGCCCTGCCTGAACGCCCACATCGGCAAGTGCATGGGGGTGTGCAGCGGCCGCATCAGCTGCGCCGAGTACAACGAGGCCGTCAAGGGCGCGGTGCACCTGATCCGCTACGGCAAAAAGGACATCATCAAGACCCTGACCCGCCGCATGGAGGAAGCCAGCGACCGCCTGGAGTTCGAGACCGCGGCCCTGCTGCGGGACCAGATCGCCGCCATCACCAAGGTGACCGAAGGGCAGAAGGTGGTGGTGGACGAAAGCCTGGAGATGGACGTGGTGGCCCTGGCGGGCACGCCGGACGCCGTCTGCGCCGCGGTGCTGCGCTACCGCCACGGCCGCCTGACCGATAAGCGGGAGTTCGTCTTCCACGACCGGGCCGGCCTCGACGAGATACGGGAGGAGTTTTTGCCCCGCTACTACCTCGACGACGAGGAGATCCCCAAGATCATCGCGGTGGACGCCCTGCCCGCGGACGCCGATGCGCTGCGCCAGGCCCTCAGCGCCAAGCGCGGCAGCGAGGTGCAGCTGTACGAGCCGCAGCGCGGCGACAAGGCCCGCCTGGTGGAGATGGCCCACACCAACGCCGTCGAGCGCCTCGCGCGGGAGCGCGGCCGCGCCGCCCGCGAGCAGAAGCTGCTGGACGAGCTGGCCCAGGTGCTGGGCCTGCCGGCCGCGCCCCACCGCATCGAAAGCTACGATATCTCCAACTGGGGCGACGGCACCAGCGTCTGCGGCATGGTGGTCTTCCGGGAGGGCAAGCCCAGCAAGGCGGATTACCGCCGC
>CALVLC010000079.1 GCA_944336335.1 uncultured Bacilli bacterium
TGGCATATCTTTCGATATAAGCCATTGCCTTTTCGTATGTGTCCCATACTGTTACGGTGTTTTCCATTTCGTCCCATTCGTTACCATATTTGAAATAGAACCTTGTAACTTCGTAGTATTTATTGGAGTTGAATTTTTTGCTTAACATATACACTCATCCTTTCTTGTGTAGTTATTTTAACTAACGTATAATGATAAAAAATTAGCAAATTAAATCATCTATTTTACATTTAAATATTTTAGATAATTGTATTAAGATTTCTGCACGAGGTAGAGTTCTGCCAGTTTCCCATTGTGCTACTGCGTATCTAGTTACATTTAATTGATTTGCTAAATCGGTTTGTTTTAAATTACGTTTTATCCTAAACTCTTTAATTTTATTTGTTTTTGTCACTATATCACCGCCTTTGTGTTAGCTTTACTAACCGTTTACATTTTTAATTATATGTTATTTAAACTAACATGTCAAGATGTTTTTTTATTTTAGCTAACAACTTTTAAAGTTATTTAAAATAACATATAATAAACATAAGCGAGGTGATAATTTTGAATATTACAGCAGAAAGATTAAGAAAACTACGCGAAGAAAAAGGTCTATCTCAAAATGATGTAGCTAAACTAATTGGTGTAACGAGAACAGCTTATTTACATTATGAAACAGGTAGATACAAACCAGTAAGAAAAATCAAAGAACTATGTAATCTATTCAATGTTACCTCTGATTATATTTTAGGCAATGATGTTGAACCTATGAATAAGAAAGAGGTGAAAGAAAAGAAGCCCGCAGACCTTGAAAAGTTTCTGAATCAGTCTGAAGTTATGTTCGATGGTGAAGTAATGAAACTGGATGAAGAAGACCGCCAAGAGATACGAAACGCGCTGGAGTTTATATTTTATAAGGCTAAGAAGAAAAATAAACGCAAAGAGTAGGCGGTATAAATGTACAATTACAAGGTACGGGTGAGAAATCTGGTTAGAAAATGCGGTACAAGTAATCCATTTGAAATAGCATGTTATATGAACATTGATGTACTACGATTGAAACTACCGGATAAAATACGCGGCTTTTTAGTAAGAGTGTTACGCAGAAAATTTATCGCACTCAATGCCAATCTGCCATACGAAGCACAAAAGATTGTCGTCTGCCATGAATTGGGACACGCAATCTTACATAAAGGATATGGATATTATCTACACGCAGATATGAGTTACTATGTACCAAGCCGCCGGGAAAAAGAAGCAAATCAGTTTGCTATTCATTTGCTTGCTTATTCCAGCGACTTAAACGCTGATTTAATCACTAAAGTGATTTCGGAAAAAGACCCTAACCCCAGAGAAGTTCACAGAATTTTAAGCACATTATTATAAAAGAGGTTTTGTATTATGAAATATTGTCCATATTGTAATAGAATGGTGAAACCTACAAAGAAAGTTGCATGGATACCATTTATAGTCTTATGCCTTTTAACAGGATTTATGTGGGCTTTTATTTATGCTATATATTATGCTTTTTTTAAGTCAAAACAATGCCCAATTTGTGGAGCTTATAAATTATGGGATAGCCCAGAAGGAAACGAACCAAGTTTAAATAAAAAAATAACAAATGCTTCTGTTGACTTAGTAAAAAAAGGCATAAATAAAATAAATAAGGATTAAAAAAATGAATACTTTTATTGGTTTGGTAACATTTTTTTCGTTTTTTGGTATTATAGGATGTTTCATTTATTTGATATTTATACGATTAAATTATGGTAAAGGTTCTATTACTACACAAAGAAAAATACCATTGATTTGTTGTATAGGTATTTTTATTGTTGGCTGTATTCTAATTGAACCAGCTGATACAAAAACACAACAGAAACAGCAAATAACGCAAGTTGAACAACAAACACCAATACAGGAAGAAAAGAAAGAAATTCCGCCGCAGGTGCAATCTGTAATGGATAGCACAAACGTGGATGAAGCAGAAGCTGAAAAGATAGTAAGTATTTTACAGCAATGCGGAGCAAATGATTTCACAATTACAAAATCCAGCAATAGCAACGAAACTTATGGTATATCTACAAACGGCAAAATTCTAGCCTTGGCATTAGCTGGCAACGCAATCGGAAATGTTACGTATGACGGACAAGTATTGTACAACAGTAAAACAAATGCGGTTGAGCATACAATAAGTGATATAGATGCAAGCAGACAGAAAGCTGAAGAACAGTCTCGGCAACAAACAGCTATACAAAAACAAGAAGTAAAGCCTACTGTGCAATCTACCGGTACTGCGGTAAGAGATGAAACATACGTCGGCTCAGCACAAAGTAATAAATTTCATTATCCTGGTTGCAGAATGGCGAAAAAAATAAATGAAGGCAACTTAATAACCTTTAGCAGTCGTGAAGAAGCTGTTAATGCGGGATATATTCCATGCAAAGTGTGTCATCCATAATTTTATAAGGAGATGTTTATATGTTTAAAAGTACAAGAAAACAAACTGCCATTATTTTATTAACTTTAGTTACTTTACTTATCACTATGTCAACTGTTTTAGCTAGCACATATGTTGGCTCT
>CALVLC010000080.1 GCA_944336335.1 uncultured Bacilli bacterium
TGCAAGGTCAACGCCCGTCTGTATACCAAGACCATCCGGTTCAGCGACATCAACTACCAGCTCGCCCAGAACGAGGACAAGACCGCCATCTTCGAGAACTGGTGTGACTTTCTCAACTACTTCGACAGCTCCATCTTCGTCCAGCTCTCCTTCATCAACCAGCAGACGAACATCACGGAGTTCAAGAAGCAGATCAATATCCCGCCGCAGCAGGATGACTTCAACGACATCCGCACCGAGTATTCCGATATGCTGCAAGCCCAGCTCACCAAGGGCAACAATGGACTTCTCAAAAGAAAGTACATCACCTTTGGTATTGAGGCCGACTCCCTTCGCGCCGCAAAGCCCAAGCTGGAACGCATTGAGGCGGATATTCTCAACAACTTCAAGAGCCTCGGCGTGCAGACCGAGCCGCTGTCCGGCTATGAACGGCTGAAAGTGCTGCATGATGTGTTCAACATGGACAATGGCGAGCCGTTCCGTTTCTCCTTCGATATGGTTGCCCGGACAGGGCTGAGCAGCAAGGACTTCATCGCGCCCACCTCCTTTGACTTCCGGGAAGGCAAGTGCTTCAAGATGGGCAAGGCCATCGGTGCGGTGAGCTTTCTGCAAATTCTCGCGCCGGAGCTGAATGACCGGATGCTTTCAGACTTCCTCGATATGGACAGCAACATCACCGTCAACTTCCATATCCGCACCATCGACCAGGCGAAGGCCATCAAGAGCATCAAGATGAAGATCACCGACCTCGACAAGATGAAGATTGAGGAACAGAAAAAGGCTGTCCGCTCCGGCTATGATATGGAAATTATCCCGTCCGACCTTGCCACCTACGGCGGCGAGGCAAAGCGGCTGTTGCAGGATCTCCAGACGCGGAACGAACGCCTCTTTCTTGTCACCATTCTCATCATGAACACAGCCACCACCCGGCAGAAGCTTGAGAACGCGGTCTTTCAGACGGCCTCCATCGCCCAGAAGTACAACTGTGCGCTCAAGAGGCTGGACTTCCAGCAGGAAGAGGGGCTGATGTCCTCGCTGCCCATCGGCATCAATCAGGTGGAGATTGAACGCGCACTGACCACTTCCAGCACTGCGGTCTTCATCCCCTTTACCACGCAGGAACTTTTTCAGAGCGGTGAGGCGCTGTATTACGGCCTGAACGCCCTGTCCAACAACATGATCATGGTTGACCGCAAGCAGCTCAAAAACCCCAACGGCCTCATTCTCGGCACACCCGGCAGCGGCAAATCTTTCTCCGCAAAGCGTGAGATGACCAACGCCTTTCTCATCACCGAGGATGACATCATCGTCTGTGACCCGGAAGCCGAGTATTATCCTCTTGTCCAGAAGCTCGGCGGTCAGGTCATCCGGGTATCGCCGGTCAGCCCGGATTACATCAATCCGCTGGACATCAACCTGAACTACTCCGAAGAGGAAAACCCGCTGACACTCAAAAGTGACTTCATCCTCTCTATGTGCGAGCTGATTGTGGGCGGCAAGGAGGGCTTGCAGCCAGTGGAGAAGACCATCATTGACCGAAGCGTCCGCATGGTCTATCAGGATTTTCTCGCCGATCCCGTGCCGGAGAAAATGCCCATCCTCGAAGACCTCTACAATGTGCTGCGAGAGCAAAAGGAGCCGGAGTCACAGCGCATCGCCACTGCCCTTGAAATCTATGTCCACGGTTCGCTGAATGTTTTCAACCACCGTACCAATGTGGATGTCAACAACCGCTTCGTCTGCTACGACATCAAGGAGCTGGGCAAGCAGCTCAAGAAGCTGGGTATGCTCATCGTGCAGGATCAGGTCTGGAACAGGGTGACGGTCAACCGCGCCCAGCACAAGTCCACACGCTACTACATGGATGAGTTCCATCTGCTGCTCAAGGAGGAACAGACAGCGGCTTATTCCGTGGAAATCTGGAAGCGGTTCCGTAAATGGGGCGGGATTCCCACCGGCATCACACAGAATGTCAAGGATCTGCTGGCATCCAGAGAGATTGAGAACATTTTTGAAAACAGCGATTTTGTCTACCTCTTGAATCAGGCAAGCGGAGACCGGAAAATCCTCTCTGCTGCGCTGAACATCTCGCCCAGCCAGCAGAACTATGTGACCAACTCTAATGCCGGTGAAGGTCTGATCTTCTACGGCTCGACCATCGTCCCCTTCAAGGATGACTTCCCGAAGGACACTACGCTCTACCGGTTGCTTACCACCAAACCCGAAGAAACAATCCAGAACTAAGGAGGATTTGCATAATGAACAAGATGATTGCCATTCCCGTCAAAACTGCTATCGAATACGGCGAGGACACCAACGCCATGTTTTCCCTGCTTTCGGAGCTGCGTGAAATGCTGATGACCGAAACCCGTCTCAAGAAGCACCACCGCCCCTACCTCCATCTGCGGGAGCAGATCGATGAAAAGGTCAAGGAGATCGCTCCTGTTCTCACCAAGGTGGCTGTGGATATGCTGGCGCTGCGGTGCAGCGCCCTCCCCGTGGAGGACGATATGGACTGCGCTGGCTGCGTCTGCGAGGACTGCGAGGAAGACTGCCGGATGTGCAAAGACTCGCCCTGCTACGACGGTGACGGCGAAGCCCCGGAGGACGCGGAAGATACCGTCACCATTCCCAAAGAGAAGTACGACCTCATGGTGGAGGATCTGCTGACGATGGCAGAGCTGATCGACATGGTATCGGATATGCGCACACGCGATGTGACTGCAATCCGCGAGCTTGCCAAATACATCCCCGGCTTTGCGGCCTTTGAGAAAAACCGCCTCTCTGTCTACCGCGATGCGGCGAAGGAGGCCGAGGAAATCATGGATCGCTGGGAGGACGAGCTGGACGAGGACGATGAGCCGGATGAGTATTTCTCCGACTGATCTTTCCCTGCATCCGACGGAAAAGAGGTGAGTTTTATACAGCTTGACACAATCTACACCGGTGATTGCCTCGAAGTGCTGAAAACCCTTCCCGACGAAAGCGTCCACTGCTGCGTGACCTCCCCGCCGTATTACGCGCTGCGGGATTATGGCGTGGACGGTCAGATCGGCATAGAGGCAAGCCCGAAGGAATATATCTCGCGCCTGACCGAAGTGTTTACCGAAGTCAGGCGCGTTCTGCGTTCAGACGGGACGCTCTGGCTGAACATCTCGGACACCTATGCCGGAAAAGGCAATCAGGGCAGCTTTGCGGACCCGAAAAATCCGAAGGGCAGGAATGGTCAGACGATTGCACTCAACAACAAAGTGGAGGGCTGTAAGCCCAAGGATATGATCGGCATCCCGTGGATGCTGGCCTTTGCCCTCCGGGATTCCGGCTGGTATCTGCGCAACGACATCATCTGGATGAAGGAAAACCCCATGCCGGAGAGTGTGAAAGACCGCTGCGCCCGCTGCTACGAGCATATTTTTCTGTTTTCCAAGTCCCGGAAATATCACTTTGACCATCTGGCAATCTCCGAGCCGATTGCCCCCGGCACGGCAGAACGGCTCAAGCGCGGTGTGAAAGGCGGCAATAAATTCGGCAAGCCCATCCCCGGCCAAGCACAGCAGCAGACCATCAACCGGTCTCGTGCGCATGGCGCTATCACCGACGCAGAGATTAACCCCCTGCGCAATAAGCGGGATGTGTGGGTGATCAACACGGTTCCCTTCAAGGGCAGTCATTATGCAGCCTATCCTCCCAAGCTGGTGGAGACCTGCCTTCTGGCCGGATGTCCCGAAGGCGGTATTGTGCTGGACCCCTTCATGGGCAGCGGGACAACCGGCATGGTGGCAAGGCAGCTTGACCGGCACTTTATCGGCATCGAGCTGAACCCGGAGTTCACAGAAATGGCCTATCGCCGGATCGGAGGTGAAATCTGATGGGGCATGAGCATCTGAAACCCAAAGACAAGGTGGTCACAAGAATGACCCGGGAAGGCGCGGTGGAGGAAAACCTGACCGAAGGCAGTTCGGAACGGATCTCCCAGCGCCTTCAAGAGCCGGAGCTGGTAAAACCGCAGGAAATCCTCGCACAGACCGACCATCCCGACGGTACTGAGGGTGCATCAAAGCTGCATCAGGCGATGGCAATGCGGTTTCAGGAGCAGCAGGAGGAAACCGCGTCCGGTGCAGCGGCACCGGTTGTAGAAGGCAGCGTGTCGCCACCCGCTACATCCGGCTCCGGTTTTGCATCGGCGGCGGTCAGCGAGGCTGCCCGGAGGACATCCACGGTAGAAGCGGCAGACGGCAGCGCCATCCTTGGAGATGCGGCCAGAACTGCTGCGGACAGGCCGGAGTATGGAGACATTCCCGGTTTGGATGGGAAAATCCAGCGCCTTGAACAGAAATCCCAGAAGGCGCATGACCGTCTGGATGCCGCCAGAGAAAAGCTGCCCACCCACAAAGTTCTCAGGAAAGAGCGTGTCTTCGATGAGGACACCGGCAAAGGCAAAACCCGCCTGTATTTTGAGGACGAGCTGACCGTTCCCAAGGGCAAGAGCAAGCTGCAATTTGAGGCCGATAAGTCCGTCCGCAAGGTAGGCGATACGCTGGCCTCCGGTATCCACGGGAAAATCCATGAAGTGGAGCAGGAAAACTCCGGCGTGGAGGCGGCGCACAAGTCGGAGATTGCTGCGGAATCTGCCGTGCGGCATTATTCCCACCACAGGCAAAAGTCGGCCAACAAGCCCTATGAGAAGCTTTCCAAACTGGAACATGAAGCCCAGACCGCCGACAGGAAGCTGCACTTCGCCAAGACCCAGCAAGAGCATCCGGAGATGAAGAAGCAGCGCGTGAACATGAACAAACACTACCAGAAGCAGAACATCAAGAAGGAATACGCTGCGGCTCGCAAAGCAGGGGCGCAGGCAGCCGGTTCCGCCACGAAAACCACCGGCAAAAAGGCCGGTGAGAAGGTTGCGGATAAGGCAAAGAATTTTTTCTCCAAGAACAAGAAGGTATTCCTCTGGTTCGGTCTGGGGCTGATGGTTGTCCTGCTGCTCTCTGCCGGTATCAGTTCGTGTACCGCCATGTTCACTTCCACCGGCTCGGCTGTAATTGCCAGCTCCTACCTCAGCGAAGATGAGGCAATGCTGGAAGCCGAGGCGCAGTATGTGGGTATGGAGGCGGAGCTGCAAGACTATCTGGACAACTACGAAAGCACCCACAGCTACGATGAGTATCACTTCGATCTGGACGAGATTGAGCATGACCCCTATGTGCTGATCTCCATCCTCTCTGCGCTGCACGAGGGCGAGTTCACGCTTTCCGAGGTGCAAGGCACACTGGAAATGCTGTTTGAGAAACAGTACATCCTCACCGAAGAGGTTGTGGTGGAGACACGGTATCGCTGGGAAACGGAGTATGACAGCGAGGGAAACCCCTATCAAGTCCGTGTTCCCTATGATTACTACATCTGCTATGTCACGCTGGAAAACTTCAACCTCAGCCATGTGCCGGTTTACATCATGTCCGAAGATCAGCTCTCCATGTATTCGGCCTATATGTCGGCGCTGGGTAACCGGGAAGATCTGTTCCCCGGTTCCTCGTATGTGGACAAGTACATTGAGAATCCGCCAGCAGACTACGATGTCCCGGCAGAATATCTGGATGACGCAACCTTTTCCGCGCTCCTGACCGAAGCGGAAAAATACCTCGGCTATCCCTATGTATGGGGCGGCAGTAGCCCGGCCACTTCCTTTGACTGCTCCGGTTTTGTCAGCTATGTGCTGACAAACAGCGGGCTGGTCAATACCGGACGGCTGGGGGCGCAGGGACTTTACAACATCTGTACGCCTGTTTCCAGTCCGCAGCCCGGTGATCTGGTCTTCTTCCAAGGGACTTATGACACCACCGGCGTTTCCCATGTGGGCATTTATGTGGGCGATCAGGTCATGCTCCACTGCGGAGATCCCATCCAGTACACATCCCTCAACTCTTCCTATTGGCAGTCCCACTTTTATGCCTACGGAAGACCACCATATTAAGCGAAAGGAGAAGCGTATGAATCCCAAATACGAGAAAGTCTGCGCGGAAATTGCGAAGATTGAGAAGAAGGACGAGGACCTTCAGGAAAAGCTCAAGGAGCTGCGCAGCAAGAAAACGGAGATGGAAAACCTTGAGATCATCAACACCGTCCGGGCAATGGTCATGGACAAGGATCAGATTATGGCGTTCCTCTCCACCATGAAGGGCAGCGCAAAGCAGCCCGATATGACCGGAACGGAGGTATCTGACCATGCGTAAGAAAAAGGGATTTCGTCTTTTGACCGCACTGTTTCTGACCCTGATGCTGGTTTGCAGCCTGTCTGTGACCGCCTTCGCCGGGGCGGATGACACCCCGCAGGAGCTTCCTGTCACCGGCGGTGCTGAGCCGGAAACAACGCCTGAGCCGGAGGAAATCGCTCCTGAGACCGAGCCGGTGACTCAGCCGGAAGCAGCTGTGCCGGGAGAGGCATTCTATGACCCCGGCAATGCCTATACCCGAGATCTGCTCTATGACAAGGCCACAAACAAGCAGTTTATCACTGTCGAAACAAAGGCCGGGAACATCTTCTACATCGTCATTGACTATGATGCGCCCATCAACGAGGAAGAGGAACAATACCAGACCTACTTTCTGAACATGGTGGATGAAAGCGATTTGCTTGCCCTGATGGATGACGAGGCGGCGGCAGAACTGACCACCTGTATCTGCACGACCCGATGCGAGGCCGGGGCAGTCGATACGGCGTGTCCCGTCTGCAAGACCAATATGAGTGAATGTACCGGCGCTGTACCGGAACCGGAAACACCCCCTGAGCAGGAAGAGCCTGTGGAGGAAGAGCCGGAGCGGAAGTCCAATATCGGGCTGCTCATCGGTGTGATTGCCGTTGTCGGTCTGGGCGGCGGCGCATATTACTATTTCAAGTTTGTGCGCGGCAAGAAGGAGAAGGACGAGGATCTGGATTTCTTTGACGATGACGGCTACGAGGAAGAGCCGTATATCAACGAGGACGAAGAGCCGGACATTGCGGAGGACGATGCGGAAAAGGAGGATGAAAAAGTTTGATTCTTGTGGTCTCCGAGAAGCCGAGCGTCGCCCAGTCCATCGCTAAGGTGCTGGGCGCGTCCACTCGCAGGGACGGCTATCTCGAAGGAAATGACTATCTTGTTTCATGGTGCGTGGGTCA
>CALVLC010000081.1 GCA_944336335.1 uncultured Bacilli bacterium
ATCTATCACGGGATATTCGGGGCCGACCGCGGTCGCCGCAAAGTAATACGCCTGCCCCGCACAGTATCTGTAGCCCAGCGCCGCGGAGAGCATCTCGTACAATTCCGAACGCTTGCCGTTAGGTACCCAATAGTTGCCAGGCGTGCCGGAAACCATCAGATTGCTCACGCTGCCGTCCGCCGATTCTATAAAGCCTGTATAAGCCGAACCGCCGGCTGCGTCGGCGCCCGATATTACCCTTAACCTGAACGAACCGAGGGGAGCGGAAGCGTCCGCGTCGGGGGAATCGTATATATCGTAGCGCACGTATTCCACGCCATCCGTGAACATGGTCACGCCCGCCTGTCCGTTTGCGTTGAGCCTGTCGAGCGCTATCGAACCGGATGATTCCGGATAGATAAGGCCCGTTGTGGGATAACTTGTATTGGCGGAGCTGTCGGGTTTTGTCAGCTGAATCTTGCTGAGCGGGCCGTATTTTGCCTCGACCGCCGTATCTTTGCTTACCGACAGCTCGTATTCCCTGTCGGCAGATACGCGCTCGCCGCCTATGTACCAGCCGATGAACGCCTTGTCCTCTTCGGGTGCGGCGTCGGGAACGAGCGTTACCGTGCTGCCTTCGACCACGTTTGCCGCAGCCTCGCCCGTGCCGTCTATCGTGCCGTTGACCACGGTAACGTTGAACTTATCGAGGAAACTTGCATATATCTTAGTGGAACCGTTCAGAACGAATGTGTATTCGGGAGTGTCCGCCACGCGCACTTCGGCAAAGTTTTCGTCCAGTGTGTACCAATAAGCAAACTGTCTTTCTTCATTGTCGGCATTCGCTTTTATCGTTACCTCGCTGCCCTGCGGGACTATGTCGCTGCGCCCGCCGTTCACCGTGCCGCCGCTCACCGATATCATGCAGTATTCGTCGAACTCGGCGGTTATCTCGGTGTTGCCAGTAACCGTGAACGTATAGGGATTGTCGGTAACTTCCGTGTCGCCTATGAGCCAGTTGGTGAACCTGCGCGCCTGCGATTCGTCGGGGTATATGGTGAGCTCTGTGCCCTCCGCCACCTCCATCGAGGTCGGCCCGTTTTCGCCTATCATGCCGCCGTTCACCGTAACGGTGAATTGCGTCGTTTCGGCAACTTCGTACAAGGCGGTAAGCTCTATATCGAAGTCCGCGCGGAACGTGTAAGGGTTTGCTGTGGAAACGGTGATGCCATAGACCTGCCAGCCCAAAAATTCGCTGCCGGGCGCCACTGGGGCGGTGACCACGCACGTGTCGCCCTCTTTATAAGTGCCGCCGCCGGTGCCGCCCGTGACCGTTACGATCACGTCGGCCCTCTCCGCCACGGTCGTGCACGCCGCAAAGCAGCCGACCGCCATTGCGGAAGCGAGCACAAGGCACGCCGCCTTTATAAACGTTTTTTTATTCATTGACTGTATTCCCTCCGTCTTATCCTTTATCCTTAAATGCTGCTACCCACTACGCTGCCCATGGGACCTATGCCGCTGCTGACATAGTGCTCGGGATCGGCAGAGATGGCCTGGCAGGCTATGCGGTAAGTTTCGCCGCCGGTGCCCCAATCGTACCCCGAAGCCGCCTTGAACGTATTTTTGATAAAGATGCGCTGCCAGCCGTCTCTATTGTAATAAAAGTTGCCGGGCTCGCCGTCGAGCGCGAATTTCGCCTTGTTGCCGCTGCCGTCCTGCAGCCAATACTTGCCCTCGCCGTCGGGAGCGAGCTCGAAGTACGTTACCGGATTTTCGAGGTCGGTGGATCTATAGATATAATACCTTACCGCGGCAACGCCCTCGGCGAACGCCGTAACGGGGTTATCGCTTGCATCCTTCTGACGGTCGAAATGTACCATATTGGGATCGGAAGAGGAAACGATAAATTTTATCATCTGATCGTTGCTGTTGTCGGGAGCTGCAAGCCTTACGTCGTTATAAACGGGTTGCAGGACAAGGCTTTCGCTCACGGTAAAGGTGTAAGTTTTTTTGTCGGAGAGGACGGTATCGGAAACGACGTCTTCCGTCACCTTTGCCCAGCCCTTGAAGTTGCGGTCCATTTCGGCGTCGGGGATCTTTATTGTGCACTGCGAGCCGACAAAATACCCGCCGCCGCCATAACCGTCTTTCACGCTTATGACGCAGACCTCTTTGTCGGTGTCGGCAACGCCGTCGCCGAATACCGCCACAAGACGGCTGTTTTCGGTCACCTCGAACTTATATACGGGATTTACCGAAACTTCCTGACCGTTCTTTATCCACTTCATGAACTGCATGCCCTCGGGTACGACCGCCTCGACCTGGCACACAGATCCCTCGTAGTACTTGCCCGAACCCGTTCCGCCGTCTACGGCGACGGAATAGTAGGTACGGCCGTCGGTACCCGTTTCGGTGCACGCCGCCAGCGCAAACAGTGAAGCAAACGCGGCGACTATGCACGCAATGATACATAGCGTCTTTCTCATACATCCTCCTTAACTTTGATATATTTTTGCGGAAATACCCCGCACTATGCCTTATTTATTTAACTTTTGCAGCGGGCTGCGCGGCCTTTTCCAGCTTGAAAGAGCGCCTTATCGCAAAGAAACCGGTGACTGCAAGAGCCACTGCCAGCCCTGCATCCACGCCGAGCATCACCCTGACCCATACGGGCAGCGCATACCTGTAAATGACGCCTTCGCCGAGTCCGTTCATGACGTTGCTGGAAGCCACGGTATAGAGGATGTTCTTGGTGGCGCGGCGCAGCGAAGCCACCTGCGTGGGGTCGTTGTTCTCGGCGGGAAGGTTGG
>CALVLC010000082.1 GCA_944336335.1 uncultured Bacilli bacterium
TGTAGCTATTGAATTGATGTCAAAAAGTTTTTGTGCTAAATCTGTATATAAAAATTTCTTAAATTCATCTGCTTCTACTGTTTTATCTTCTATACAATTATTTAATATATTGTCATAGTTATAATCAGAATAATTATTTGTTATTCTTTTAATCATATTTAAGTAATTAATATTAAGCCTGTTTTCTATGCTGAATAAAGAAGAAACTAAATTATCTATAGTAATTCTATCAATAATTGTATTTCCTGTTAATATTGAAGGACATTCTTTACTATCAATATTTTTAACCTTCATATTACCATAAGCTAAATCTAACACAAACTGATCCGCATTTTTTCCTATAATAACAACTTTATCATTTGGGTACATAACAAGAACATTTTTAATTTCATTCTTAATAACCTGTCTTCTTATATTTTCATCGTCAGCTAAGACATAGCCGCTATCTTTTCTATCATATAATAGTAATTTATTAGAATATCTTTCCAAACCGTATATACAGCCACGTTTAGCAGGATCTACTTGTTTTGCAAGTGTAGCCTGAATATCTGTGCTATCAATTACTTTATATGAAGGTATTTTACAAAATCCAAAAGGTAATAGACTACCATAGCCAGAAGTTTGTTGATGATATAATTCGGATATACTTACATAATATTTTCTACATATAGATTTTATTATTTTTGTATATGAATTAATTTTATCTAAATCACTTGCTACTACTGCGATAAAAACAGAACAATGGTAAAGATTTTGTTCTTCATTAAGTTTTTTTCTAATTATAGTTTTATTATTTTCATCTTTAATGCTGTCTATCATTTCTAAGCACTTATTTTTATTAACTTTTTTTAAGAATGTGCTACACATAAGATCTGGTGAAACTGTCATTATTTGTGTAAGTAATTCAGGATATATATTATTTGAAAATAATTGAACAGTCAGCATCCGAACATATTTATTCTTAAATTGTAAGTACGTTTCATTTGATTTAAATTTAGGGCCAATCTGTTTTTTATTAAATTTCTTAACATCTACATATTCTTGAAAAGACATTTTACAAATCAATTCTTTTAATTGTTTAAAACCTAATCTTATAAAATGGAACAAATCAGTTTTTAAATATATTTTACTAAACTGTTCTTTTACATCATCAATAAATCCTTTCATAGAAATTATAATATAAGTATTATGACTTACTGAATTTAAGTTTTGATTATATTCTTTTATTTTATCACTAAATGAATTTCTTAAAGTTGTCAATGAATCATTTGGAATTATTGGAACTTGTATTGTATCGCTTATTTCTAATTCATAATTACATATTAAAATTTGGACTGTAACATCTTCATTTAAATCACTAATAATATCCATAATTCCATCATTAACAGTATTGGCATCACCATTTAATTCTATTACTATAAAATACCTGTTTTTATCTTTAAATATATTATATTCATTATAATATCCATCAAAAGCTAACAACCTGGTATTTACAGAATAAATCTGTTCCGTTTTCTTTTTATTTAATTTATTTACTTTTTTCATTTTATTCTTACCACCTTATATTTAACTTTTGATTTACGTTTCTTTGCTTTTTCTTTATGTTTAGAATCATAAAGTTTTTCTAATTTTTCATATTGATTATACCTTTTATAACACCTAAATTTAGCATTTTTAGTTTTGTCAAATATCAGCTTATAAAAATATGTATAAGCATACATCTTATATCGTTTAAAAAACACACAGATTATAAAAGGTATTGCTAATATACCTGATATAACAATACGGTAATCAAGACCTATTGAATCAGGAATAATGAAGAAAGCGGCAGCCGCTACCGCTATTCCAGCACAAATAAAAGCAAACTGCCTTAAACTAAATTTACCAACTGATGATAATTCCTTATCACCAATTTCTTTTGGAATCTGTCTTTCTATCATAAAAATCACCTTTATTTAATTAGAAGTAATCAATTATTTAAATTAATTAATGACTTCCAAACATTTCTTTTGCTAATTGTGCAGACTTCATAACCATAGTAGCCTGAACCAATTTAGCCACAACAACCAAAACAATTTGGCTATTTGTTATATCTTTTAAGGAACCTACACCATTTAGAAATGTATTTGGATCAAGTATTGCTAATGTTATTTGGTTTGTTATCCAGAAAACAGCAATAATAATGATTGATTGAAAACATATTGCAGCAAACGTTTTAAGGTATTCAAATCCACGGGATCTGACACCACCAAGGTAAATATCAGAAAGTGCCACTGGTGCAAATATAGCCCTTAAAATCAATTCAGCTTGTCTGCTATACACCGCAAAGAAAGTTAATGCTGTACATACCCAAGAAACAAGATATGCTATTAACATAAGGAACTTACTTAATAATTGAATAAAAGGCTGTATTTGTGCTAAAAAGCCACCGATTAAAGCTATTTTTGCTGTTTCATCACATTCCTGACCTAATTCAACTATATATTCGTCTACCATTGTTTCTATAGCAGCTTGACCCGAAGATGTAGAATCTAAAGCAGCACTTGCATTTGAAAAAATAGCATTTGATACATTAAATATTCCCTTAGTAAACGTAATCATATTTACAATAATGATAAATACAAGCAATAACTTAATTAAAGAAGATACAAATATTTCTGGTGTTAGTTCTTGACCTGGGCCTAATTTATCAGTAATTAAATCATATGCAAAATAAATTAATGTAAATAGAATTCCTATACCGATACAAATTTGTATGAAACCGCCAGCCGATTCAATAATTTGATTAAAACTTGCTAGTACACCAGATTTTCCAGAAATCCAATCTTCTATTGTTTCCATAGCATTATTTTGACCAAATACTGTAATGTAAATTTCCCTTATAAAACTTAATAAGCCATATTTATCACAATATTCTAAAGCTGTCATAATTCATCACCTGTTTTTATATAATAAAACGCCTTCGTTTAAATGAAGGCGTTTCTATGAAGTGTATCATTCTAATTAGCTGAATTGTAAATAAGAAGCTACATAACCAGCAAAAATTGTAGAAACAGCCTTTAAAGCAATTAAAGCTACACCAACTGCAATTTTCTTAGTACCCTGTTCTTTTCTTTCACTGTTTTCGCTATCTTGTGAAGAAACCAAGTCTATAATTCCTTGAATTAATTTGAATACACCAAGGATCGCAACAATGTTAAAAATCCAGCCAATTACTTTTTCAACTATTCCTGTTAAATCACCGCCTGCATTAGCATATGCAGTCATTGGAAATAGTGTAGTTGTCGAAAACACTGTTGTAGCTAATTTTACACTATTTAACTTATTTATAATTTTATCTTTCATATAAACCACCTTTAATATTATACTTTATACTATTTTCTAATTACATAATTAATATAATTCACTTTTAAATAAATGTAACATAAATCTAAAACAATTTTTAATCACCAAATCTATCAAGTAAATCTTTATATTTATCTTCATATTCTTTTGGAATTTCTGTTTCTTGAATAGGATTAGATACTGATACCAATTTAATTTCAGACGGATTTTTCATTTTGTCAATCACATCAAAAGCTGGTGTAGCTTCTACTTTATTTACCTGTTGTGCATTTACTAAAACTGAATTTGAATTAGTATTAGTATTTTTATTCTTTTCACCAACTATAACAGGTTTATATCCTTTTGGTTTAATTTCTTGCATATGTGAATGTTTCAAAGCATATTTTTCACTTTCAGCAGTAATAAAATTATCTGAAGCATAATAAATAGGCCCACCGGCATCTTTACACATCCAGAAATTAGGATGCTTTTCTAATTGATATTTTTTTGTTTTGAATGGATTAACACCACGAACTATTACTATTTCTTGATCACCTGGCATACGAAGTAATTCATCAGGTGTCATTAATTTTCTACCAATTTTAGAATATCCACTACTTATATGATCTTTACTATCCCTATTTTGTGATTTTGTGGTAATAGTTGCTTCACCTAATTTCCCTGAAATATAATTTAATGTTGATTCTGGATTATCCTGACCATTCGCACCTAAAAAGACTGTACTATCACAGTTATCCATTATAATCTGGGCTTTTTTATCATATATTGCTTCTAATTGTTGTTTCGACTGTAAAATAATTGTTGCGCTTATATTTCTTGAACGCATTGTACTTATCTTTTCTGCAAAATCTGGAATCTGACCTATATTTGCAAATTCATCAAGAATAAATCTTACGTGATATGGTAATCTTTTTCCAGGACAGTCTTCATCAGCGTGATTATAAAGGTAAGAAAACATTTGTGTATATAAGATAGCTGTTAAGAAGTTATAACTTTTTTTATCATCAGGCATTACACAGAAAAGTGCTGTCTTTTCATCACCAACGGTTCTAAAATCAATAGAATCACTTGAAGTAAGTAATTTTATATCATCAAGTGTAAATAATGCTAAATCATTCATAGCCGTAGTGATAATTGAAGAAGCAGTTTTTTCCGATCCGGCTGCCGCTTTAAAAGTTGCGTATTGTACAACAGCCGGGTGTCCATCTTTAAGTGTAGAATTTTCCTTTAAGTCTTCCATTAAAAAACCATATTCAGATTGATCTGCACCTTCTTCTGGCATACAAAAACCTAATAACTTATATACTTGCGCCCAAGTCCTTTCTTTTGGCCTACATTCATAACAAAGGTAAAAGCATATTGAAAGCAAAATACTTCTTTCAGCCTTTTCCCAGAAAGGATCACCACCTTTAGAATCACCCTTCATATTAGCAATTAAAGCGTCAACTAATATAAGAATATCTGCAGCTTCATTTAAATAAGCGAATGGGTTATATGTATCGGAATATTTTGTATTCTTAGTATTAAATACTTTAATCTTATATCCATTCATTCTAAGGAAATCACCTAAATCTTCTAAAAGTTCGCCCTTTGGATCTGTTATAACAAAGCTGCAGTTTGCTTGAAGTACATTCGGTTTTACAAAGAACCTTGATTTACCTGCACCAGAACCACCAAATACTAAAACATTCGCATTTCGATCATTCAAACTAGACCTTTTTAATTTACTTACTAATTTTTTATTTAATTTTAATTCTTCATCCAATTTTTTACGTAAATTAACACTTTCATTTTCAGGTAATAATAAAATCTGATTTTGTAAATCACGCATTTTTTGATCTTGTTCCGCTATTTGTTTTTCAAAATTAACTACTTTTTTAGATTTATCTAGTTTAATTCTTTCCAATGAAAGTTTTACGTTGTCAGAAAGAATAACATTCATATCAGGTCTATTTTTTAGCTTCTTCGATACAAATTTTTTATTATAGTCTTCTAAGTTATCATTCCATTTAGCAGTACCGTGTTCTTTTCCAGGCATTGACGCTTTTAAATTAGTTTTACTGCTTGCAAAAATAAATAATACGACAGATAAATAACATAATATCCAAACCGGCATCTGTGAAAATTCAAGCGGAAATATATCGAATGGTTTTAATTGAATTCTTTCTTGTAAAGATCCGAACAAAACAACAAAATCATCTGTCCCTAATTCAACACTTAACCTGCCTAAATGTAAACACACAAAACAGACTGCAAATAATCCAAGTAAAAATAATATAAAATATATAATAAAAGTTTTCTTATTTTTCATATCATTCACCTATCAAAAATAATTCTATCAATAATTTCAAACATAAACAAAAAAGTGTAATAAAAAAAGAACCGGTATGAAACCGATTCTTAACGTTCAATATCCTTAGATTTTGTATTTTCTTGTGTTTTCTTAATATTCTTTTCAGCAACTTCAATTTTTCTATCTATGCTTTCAACAGCAATATTATTGTAATCCTTATCTGTTAAATCGTGTATTCTACTTTTTTCATTAATTAAGTCAGTAATTTTATCTATATCTTTTTTATAAGCTACTATTGCAAATCCATCACCATAATAAATTGATGTAAAATTAAATCTGTCTTCTTTTGCCATATTCTTTACATCTTCCCTAAACAGATTTATTTCATCAACTGTTTTAAATCCTTCTACTACAATCAATGGTTCATCATTCGCAACATTCATAAATTCAGTAGGATTAAGTTCCATATCTAAGGAATTATATTTACAATTATTAGCACATCTTTGTGCAACATCTAAATCACTATCCCTAAATAATACATAATCCTTTCCTTCATTTTGAAACCTGATACATAAAAGCCCTTCTTTATCAGCAAGATCCATAAATTCATCATTAGCTGGAAACGTTAGGAAATTCCCTTTATGTTCCTTAAATACATTAACAACACTTTTTTCTTGGTCAGTCTTAGATTCTTTTTCAAATAGTTTTATCAAAGCTGCTAATATTCTTGAAACAAAATCCATTGAAGTATTAACCATAGTCATTGAACTATCATATGCTACTTTATTTTCCATATCAATCACCTTATTCTATCACATCAAATTTAATATAGCTTTTTGGACTAATAATAATGCGATAAATCGGATCATCAGTACTATTTGGATAAAACCTTGATAGAACTTTAATTACATCAAAAATATCCTTTTTAATCTTTGACATACCAAATTCTTTTAAGTCTGATACCCTACCTAAGAAATATCTTAAATTATTGTCTTCATCTACCTGAACAACCGTTTCATACTTATTCCCAGGTATCTTAAATCCAATTCTATATAATTCATTACCTAAAAATTTAATACAAATATTTTCCATATAAATCACCATTCCATTATTAAATTATATTTACATTCTTTTAATCACCCTATTCTTCCTAAGTTCTTCTAATTAAACAAATCAATTTTGTACTTATACTTCATCTGCAGGAATCTTAACACAATTGTCGATTCCTTCTAATTTAAAATATACATAATCTTTATCAATCAGAATAGTATTATTTGAATAATTATTTTCTATTGCTTCTTTTTGCAAATCATTATTATTAGAAAAAAAGTATAGTACAGACACTATGTCCATAAAGTAATATAGTAGCACCAAATATACAAAGAACAGCGGCTAGGATATTTGAATAGGCCGATTCTTTTTTATATGTTTCATCAAACATAATATAAGAAATTATGTCAAAAAATGTTAATAAAATAAATACTACCGTCATAACAACTAATATATAAAAAAATATTTTAATAACATTCATAAAATGACCATCTTTTTATATTTAATTTTGTAATTGCAGTTCGTCAACAGGAATCTTAACATAACTGTCGATTCCTTCTAATTCAAAGTAGTAATAACCATCTTTATAAAACGAATCTTCAACGACAATTTCATTATAGTTTGAATCCAAAATAGACTTTTTATTATCTATAATAGAAAAAGCAGTTAAAATCAAACTAATAATAATACCAATAAAGAAAGCATAATTTAAATAATGTGTGCGGAAATTATTTTTCACATCAATAATAGCGCTAATACCTATAGCCATTATAAATAGTACTAATAATCCATATCCTATAACATAACGTATTACATCCATAACATAAACATCCTTTATTTATATTTTTTCTACTTATATTATGTCAGAAGCACTACCCTAATAATTGAAAAATATGGTTTTTGACAAAAAAATAACTGCCGTAAAAATACGACAGTTAAATAATATACATTTTAATTAAGATATTTTTGTAAGTGTTTGTCCTACTGCTGGAATTTTACTTATATAACTACCATGGAAATCATCTGGATTTGTAGATTGCCATTCAGATTTATTACGAAGTATTTGATTAATCCATAATGTGTTTTCATTATTTGGTAATGTTATTGTATTTAATGAATCAGATAAACAATTAAGATTTGTTAAATTTTCTAAGTTTGATAAATCTAATTCTTTAATTTGATTATTTCCACACGTTAAATTTGTAATATTAGGATTATTACTTACATCTAATTCTATTAAATTACAATTAGAACAGCTTAATGTTTCTAATAATGTATTTTCCTTAATATCTAATTCTACTAATTCATTTCCGTGGCAATTCAAATTTTTTAATTTAGTATTTTTACTTACATCTAATTCTGTTATATTATTTTCATAACAGTTTAATGTTATAAGTTCAGCACAATTTGATAAATCTAAATCTTTTATATTATTTCCATTACAAGTTAAACTATATAAACTTTCTTTATTCGATAAATCTAATTCTGTTAAATTGCAATCATAACAATTCAATGTTGTTAATTTAGAACAACTTAAAATATTTAATGAAGATAAATTAGTATTTCTATAACAATTTAAATTTATTAATTCTTTGTTATTAGATAAGTCTAATTCTGTTATATTATTTCCATTACAAGTTAATTCTTTAAGATTTTCAAAATATCCTATACCTGTTAAATCACTTATACCCTTGCTACTTAAATTATTTATTGTTTCAACAGCTAATCTTTCCGGATCACATAATTGATTATCTTTATTGGTATCTATATTATCTAATACATATTGTCTAAAAACTTCGTCTGGAAAATGTTCTTCATCTATAGGAATACATTGTACATCAGGCTTTAAAGTAATAGTCTGTCCATTAGCACTTGTACCTTCATTAACATCATTTTCACCGTCTGTCCAAGTAGCATCACCAAAATCTTTTAATAAATCATTTACATTAACACTATCACTTACAGGTAATTTAATTTCAGTAATATTAGAATCAGAACCAACACTTAAATCTTTAATATTAGTATTATTAGAAAGATCAAGTGAAGTCATACCAGTATTGCCAGTAATATTTAATGAAGTAAGTTTATCATTATTACTTAAATATATTTCAGTAAGATTATTATTCTTAACTTCTAATACTTCAAGATTAGTAAGATCATCTACTACTACTTCATTTAATCCCATATCATTTGCAATAACTTCTGTAATATCAGCAGCTTCATTTACATTAAGTGAATTTTCTTGATTTGTAATAACTAATTTATCACTTAATTTATCTGCACCTTTAAAACTATCATTTACAGAAGCAGAAGGTGTATAAGATTCTTGTTTTTCATCTACACTAATTTTTCCATCTTCATTAACATCAAATTCTACTGCATCTGCCATAATTACCGAACTAGGAAAGTTTGTACTATTAATTTCATATCCATCTGTTTCAGGAATATCGATTTCTTCATCATCACCAGGTTCACCAATTACAGTATCAATTAATTCAGCCCAATCAGAATCTTCGGTATTTCTATGCTGTTTTGCATATACAGTATAATTAACAACTACATTATCATCCTGGAAAGCATTTTTACTGTCTATATCAAATGTAAAAACAAATGACTGATCAGAAGAAGTACCGTTTGCTTCAGGTTCGGTTTCGATAGTACCATTAATTACAACAGGATCAACTTCATAATTAATAGTTTTGCCGTCTTCTGAAAATGTAGGTTCTTTTGTTATTCCTTCGCCGGATAATGTATATTCAGGATCTTCTTGATTAAGAATATTGTCAGAAGTGATACCAATTAATGTTTTTGCGTCAATAGATTTAGAACCAATATTTTCAATCGTATATGCCAAAGTTCCTGTATCACCAGGGTTTAGAATACCATCACCATCTGAATCTAAATTCGACTTATCTGTTAATTGAATATCAACAGTACCGGCAGTTGCCCTTACAGTTTTACTTTCTACATCAGTGAAGAACGCACTTGCTAATATAGCACTTGCACCTATTGCTAATATAGAAATACCAGCAATCACCTTTTTGTTTTTAAAAACATTTTTTAAATTCATAAATTTTTTACCACCTTTTTAATAAAGTGAAGTAATCATTACTTCTGTTACATACATAATATCAACAAATTATTTTTGTTTTCAAATATATTATGATAGAAACGATCACAAAAAAGGCTTATTTTATAAATTTTATAGTAAAAAATCGATTCTAATGTTAATTATAATATTACTAGAACAAAAAATTTTAAATTAATTTCTATTTTTAGATTGACTGTAGTAATTAAATGTGTTATTTTTAAATCAGAAAAATTTTTAGAAAGGACTGATATTATGAAACTTGATACTGCTGAAAAAATCCAGAAGAAATTAGATTCTACATTAGCAAAAATCGAAACAACAAAACAGACATTAGCAGATCTTGAAAAAGAAGCAAAAGATCTGCAGGAAAAATTAGAAACTGCTAAATTAAATGATGTAGTTTCCGGCCTGGAAAGGAAAGGATTAAGCATTTCTGATTTTGAAAATTGGCTTAACACACACGAAGATGTTGTAGTTGAAGAAGCACCTAAGAAACGCCGTGGCAGAAGAAAAAAATCTGAAATTGAAGCCGAAGCCGCTGCTGAAGCTGAAAACACAACAGAAACAGAATCACAGGAATAATAAAAAAGGGCTTATGAAAATTTCATAGGCCCTTTTTTATTATTGTTTTTAATATTTAGAATATTATGAATTATGAAGGTATAAGCGTATCGCAAATATGTTTAAAGAAATTTGTTATAAAATTAATATATGAAAAAGAACCAGTTCCATATTCATCTTCCCATTTATATATTGTACTGTTCAGTAATATATCATCTATATTAAAAGGTATGACAGAATTAGTAAAATATGTATTTTTTATATAGAACGTTGTATCTATTATTTCAAGTAAATCATCTGGACAAGTTATACTATATACTTCTTTATTAGTTGTTTTATCTTCATATTCAGTTATACACACTAATTTGGGTTCAGGACTAATTTTTAAATATTTATCAAAATCTATTCTATTAAAATAAGCCATAAAATAATCATATCCAAATTGAAAATATGATCTTTCTTTTGTTATACTACTATGCTTGCTATAAATTTGCTTTATTATAAACTTATTTAAATCAACTTCATTATTAAAACAAGCGATTTGATTATCTTCATCACAGTTTAACAGCAGTTTATCATTTACAACAGGAATATATTTGCCATCACATACAATAGTATAATTGTTTCGCTTTAAAAAACCAATTTTTAAATAAAATTCATAGAAATTAGATTTTGAAAAGCAATCACCTATATTGATTGAAAAAGAAGTTTCACAATCTTTTATCTTTTTATATAAAAGTCTTAAAGTAGGAAAAGAAACTAAAGATAAATGTCTGTTTCTAGTGCCAGAAATTGGTTTTGATATAAAATCTGATTCAAATAATCGTCTAAAATCGTAATATGATATTACAGATTTGTTCTTTAATAAAAATTCCGCTGAATCATCAACTTCAATCCCGGTTTCCGCTTCAAATACTAAAGATTTATCTTTAGATGAAGAACATAGAATATTAAAACTTAATGCAAATCCCTTCCGTGGTCTTGTTAAATCGTGTGTTTTATTTCCTGTCATTTTAGTATCTTCAATATCTAAAATATAAAAATTGAATTTTTTAGCCATTGTATCGCCCTTTCAAATAACTATTAACTTATCAGTACATATATTGTTTTATATATCTTTTATGATTAAACCTAATAAAAATTAAGCTTTTTTGTTATCAATCCTTTTGTTCATATTTATTTATAAAGGTATCACAAATATATTTAAAGAAAGATTTATATTCGTAATTCCAATCATACAGTTTCCTATTAAGTAATATTTCATCTATATTAAACGGCATAATAGGAACAGTAAAATAGGCTTTCTTAAAATAAAAATATGTGTTTATTAAATCAATAAAATCATCAGGGTCAGTTATTGCAAATGCATCATCAACAGTTGACTTTTCATCATCTTCAAATACACATACCAATTTTAGTTCAGGAACTATTTCTAAAAGTCTATTAAATTCTATTCTATTAAAATAAGCCATATAAAATTCATAACCCAACTGGTTATTATTATAACTTTCTATTAATCGTTTATACTTATAAATAATTTTCTTATACAAAAAATCATTCAATTCAATTTCATTATCAAAAGAAGCAATTTTATTGTCTTCATTTGAAAGAAATAATAACTTACCATCTACAACAGGAATAAGTTTATCAATACATATAATTGTAAAATTATTTCGTCTTACAATTCCTGTTCTTAAAAACAATTCATAAATATCAGACTTATTAATATCATTACCTACAAAGAAAGAAAAAACATAATTACGATCTTCTATTTTTTTATATAATGATCTTAATGTATTAAATGAAGATAAGTCTATTTCTTCTTTTATATACTTAGAACCTTTTCTTTCAACAAAATATCCTTTAAAATACTGTTTAAAATAATTATAAGATATTACACCATTATTATTTTTTAATATTAAAGCCATTGAATCGTCAACTTCTTGTGCTGATCGTTTACAAAAATACAAACACTTATCATTAAATGAAGAAGCATCTGCAACAAAACTTACAAAAAATCCCTTTCTTAACCTTGTTAAGTCGTATGCCTTATTTCCTGTTTTTTCAGTATCTTCAATATCTAATACGCAAATTTTTAACATTCTTGCCATTTATAACACCTTCCAAATCACTATTGACTTATCAGTACATATATTGTAAAATTTTAGTAGACATAAAAGAATTATCTTCTTTTTTCAATTTAACATATATTTTATATTCTTTTATGGCTAAGCCTGATGAAAATCAGGCTTTTTATATTTTTAGTTTACAATATAAAAAATATTATTACAACCACTATTTTTCTTCCAGGAAGTGCTTAAACACGCCTTCTAAAAAGCCGTATAAGCCGTTTTCTAATACTTAATCAATATTTCTATCTAAAACGGTACAATAGCCAAAATTAGGCCCTTTTTGTGCGTCTAAAAGGCATAGTAGGTTTAGGTACAATATTTCATTTACGAAAAATAATCCAATCTGGTAAGTATATCGGTATAAATTTAGGTACAAATCTAAAATAAAATTTTGAAATTATCCCATAAAATAAGGTTTTTAAAGATGTGGTAACGCAAAAGCCGGGCAATTACGTTAAGGGTTTAAAACCGCATGAAATCAGGCTTTTTAACACAATATATGCTTTACTTTAGGTACAAAACACTATATAATGAACACATATAAGGTACAAATCAAGGTATAAAAGCCTTAATCCTACTAGTTTATACGATCTTCTTTATACCTTACATACCATAATGAACGGAACTACTAATATATAATAGGAAGAAAGGTGGTTTTAATGATCATTCCAGAAGAAAGATGGTTAAAAGCAATCAAATGGGCTAAGGACAACGAAGACACAGATGTTTATGAAATTGACTACAACGGAAAAACAGTCTATAAGAACAGAAACAAGATCAAATGTAAAAACAAGTATGAACAGTTAGTATATCGTTTTAAACTTGAAAAACTTCTGCCTGAAGGTATTTGTTTCCTTACAATACATACCAGAACACACAAAACCGGAAACATCTACAAAACTTATTTATTTTCGTTTAAGGGAAAAAGAACTTTTAGAAATGCAAAATTCCGTACTGAAAAAGCAGATTTAGCAAGTGCCATTTATGCTGGCTATATATGTGATAAAGAATTACCAGACGCATTTATTTCTGCAAATACATTATAGAAAGGAAAAAGGTTATGCTGACAGATAAAGATTGGGAAAAAGCTATAGACTGGGCTAAAAGAAATGCTGGTAAATCCACAATGATGTATGAATACTTAAAAGACGCCAACGGAAAATATACTTTAAATCCAGAAGGTGAACGTATTCAAATTCAAGTAACGAAAGATAACAAGCCTATTTTTTGTAATGATGAAGGTGAACAATTAATAATGCACTTTTTCCGTGAAAAAGTATTAGATCCAAAAGAATTAGGTTCATTAATACTTGTTAAGGTAGGAAAATATCAGTATTACAGAATCAAAAAGGTAGTTCAATTAAATAACGGTGATAAAAAAGAAATTAAAGTCCAGGATAAAAATTTAGCAAAAACTTTATCAAATATGCAAAATACAATTCGTGCCTATCAAAATCAAACTTACGTAGGCGATACTGTATTTTCACCTGATGATACCTTATATGATGCTTGTTTAAAATGGTATTCACATTATTCTAAAGTAAAAAAATGTAAAAATAGTACAATAACAAATTTTAGCAGTAAAATTGGTATTCTTGAACGTGAAGAATTAAATCAATACAGTAAAATGCCTATTAAAAACTTTACATATAAAGATTTCCAGGCATTAGGCGATCTGTTACAAAGGGTTCCAAGATTAATTGTTGGAAAAGGTAAAACTAGAATAGTTGGAACAGAAACATATGCCGAATCAACTATCGCTTTATTATGGTGGTGTATAAGAAGAACATATCAATATTTACGTGAAAATTTTCCAGGGTATTCAGATATTTTTGAAAATGTAGAAGCACCTTATGATACAGAATGGAAAAAGAAATTTAAGCGGTATAATGTATTTGATGAAATTTCAATGTTAATTTTTGAAAAAGTCGCAACTGCTACTTATGGAAATGGAATACCCTATTTTAAACACGGTGAAGCCCTTGTATTTTTAATGTATTCCGGTTTAAGAAAAGGCGAATTTGCAGGCTTAACAAAAAAGGACTTCACAAAATTTAATGATAATACAGGCAAAATAAGAATTAATAAACAGATTAAAAATGATCCAGAAATAAGATTTGACGAAAATGGTTTGCCAATTACAACGCCAAACGGAAAGCCCAAAAAATTCACAAAAATGGTGTTATCACCAGGCTTGAAAACGTTAGGGTCAGAACGAACAGTTTCATTAGGAACAGAAGCAACCTTAATAGCAAACAAGAAATTAAATCAAAGTAAAACAGATAAAAATGATTTCTTATTTAAGCCATTTTACCGGCACGAAGATGCAGAAAAACAATTAAATTTTGAAATTGATCAAAGATTACTTCCAGAATACAAATGCCTTAAAGGTAAATTATTTCTTGATCCGCAGCACTTAAATAAAACTTTGGAATCAATATTAAAAAATTGTATTAAGCACCCAACATTTAATAAATATAATGATTTCAATCCAGAAACATTTACTGTTCACGATCTGCGACATACTGGAATTTCACACGCACTTAGAATGGGTATGGCTATTCAAGATGTTGCACTATGGGCCGGACATAATGATCTAAGTACAACTATGACTTATTACAACCAAATTGTAGCACAGCAAAAAGAACACGCTAAATTATTATCATCTTCTACCACTACAATAGATCGTTCAGAAGTCAGGAATGTTGATTTAATGTTTGAAATAAACGGTGTAGTAAGACATTATGATAACAGAAATGGATTAATTGATCCTAAAGACTTTGAAGAAATGTTAAATGGTTTTGTAGAATTACAGAAAGATAAAACTTTTCTACGTGGCACACCAGGCAAACCGGCTAATGACACTTTAAACCTTCATTCTGCAAAGAATTTGCCTTTAAAACATACAAAAGTAATGTTTCCAGCAAAAGGTGATTTTACTATTGAATACAGTGAACTTAAATCAAATAATACATTAACACAAGTTTTTGGAATAGAATCTTTGCTTCGTATATGTGATAATATGATAAAATTACATAAAATCAATTTTACTACAGAAGAAATATATAAATATATCCTATCTAATGTAGATGAAGTAGATGATATGAAAAAGGTTTTATTCGTAGAATTTATTACAAACAGACCAGACGCATATAAAGAAATGTTGAATCTGGAATATGCTGGAATACAAACAGCAGAATTTACAGAAGCTACTAAAAAAATTTATCTTGAAGATTGGGAAACTAACAAAAAAAGATATATTGTAAAAATCTTAAAAGTTTTTGTTGAAAAAGGTAATGCTTGTGAAGACGATGCAGAAAAATTATTACTATTAAAAATCATAGGCAATATAGAACAATTGAAAATTTAAGACATAAGAAAAGGACTATTGTTTTAATAGTCCTTTTCTGTTGTAAGATGCTAAAATAAAAAATTATAGTGCTTGAAACAAGTCAAAATTATTACTATTCGTTTAATATCAATATAAAAAGGTTTTTAATATTTGTTTGTCAGATTTCCTATAAAAATAGGAAGTGGTATTGGTATGAATCGAACATACATTACCCAATATAACGAATAATCATTTTACAATACCAAATAAATGGGTATTACTTCATTAAACAACCAAAATCTTAATCACCAACTAACTTTAAATCAAACCTACCAACACAAAACCAAATTAGAAGTAATACCCTATATAAACCGGTTATTAGAATAGTTTATGGAAAACCGGAAACCATTTAAACCATTTTTCAAACCCACCAAAAATAATACTGTCCCGTTTCAATATTATTACATTCCCGAATTAAATTCATATTAATCCACAACCAAATATAGTATATTTATAAAGGAAGATTTTACCACCATACCGATTATATAAATAATCACACCAACTTAAATTACTTTTCATAAATAATATCTGATCTATTTTTGCTTTTTGTAATATTATTTTTTGCAAAATTCAGTTTATCATCTAAAGACTGTTCATAATTGTCAACTTCCATAATAGATAAATCAGGGTTATCTTTTATAGCTGCTTCAATACAATCTTGTCTGGTAAAGTTGTCATCATATTCATAAATCTTAAAATTATCCACATATGATTGATATTGTTTACTAAAATAATTATCTAACAATTCTTTAACTTTTTCATTATCTTTTGGAATTATGATAGCCTTTGCTTCTATAAGATTAATAGCCCTATTAGGCTTTGCTTCTAAATATGATACAGGTAAATCGTGTACTTCTTTCGCTAATTCTTTAATGCATTTTATATCATCATCATTAATATCGTAGTCTTTAAAAATCTTATAAATCGTAGACTTACTTGAATTAATCCTAACCTTATTTAAATCCTTTCCTACTAAATGGCTATATTCATTACCTTTATACTTACATTTTAAATCATTACATAAATCTTTAAATTTTTGTTCGCAATTTTTATATAATTCATCTGCCGAATCTTTACTTACAATCCTATCAATATCAATTTCAGAAAACAAAAACAATCTTTTACTTAAAAGTGCTTTCCAAGAATTCATAGTAGAAAAGCCATTAGTTTGTTCTTTTCCTTTTCCAGCTTTCATAGCTTTATGAATCGTATTTAAATTATAATCTTCTGTTATAGAATCAAAATTTTTAACTTCACCAGGCTTTTTTAAAATATCATTTGTCTTTTTAATACCTTTTTTAGAAATACATTCATTAAGTCGTTCTGAAACATAATCATATTTAGAACTATCAAAATTGGAATAAACAATATGTCTAACTGTTTCACCGAAGTCATATTGGCCTATATTATCAATTTCATACTGACTAAAATTTGTTCCAAGAACTTCATTAATTTTATCTGCATCAAACTTATATAATATTTTAGGAAACCTAGCAGAATAAGCATCGGCTTCATAAATTAAATTATCACTATTTTGTTCTGGATCAACACTACACTTATTAAATAAAAAACTTATTTCACCAAATTCATTATAATCAAAATCAGAATTAGTAATTGCTATTGAAGGCGCAGGCCAACCGCCTAAATCTAACACCTTACTTAAATTTGATATTTTTTCATTATGTACTGCAATTAAATTACCCATCTTAATACCGCCTTTTATCTTTAATTTCTAATAATATTATGTCATTTAATTTTAATAATAACTGTAAAAATTAATCTTTTCGCTTATATTATGACCGAATTAATTTAAAATGACAATATAAAAATTAATGTTTTTTCCATAACATAATATCAAACATTTTTTGTTTTAATTCTTTTTCCGAACTTTTGTGATCATTCAAATCAACATAACCCTTAATCATTCTTAATTTATCTAATGTGTTTAAATTTTTGTTTCTATATTTTAAAACATCGCTAAACTTATTCAATTTAAACTTTCTTAAATAAAAAGCCGGAACTTTGTAAAGCGCACTTTCATAAGAATCACAATTACCTGTATCTTTTTTCATATTAATTCTTAATGGGATGTATTTAACACAAAAATCTTTTAAGAAGCATTTTTTCATTAATTGAAAATCAAATCCTTCTACATAGTCAATATTACCCATATCGTCTTTATGCCAGAATAAAAGAACATCAGAATTACAGTAATCAATCTTACCTGATTTTTTTAAATTAATATGTTTTAAAAAGTCTTCATACTGTTCTGGTTTAATCAGCATACCACGTTTATATGTATCATCATTAAAATAAAATACCGAAATTGCATCTAAGTTAATTTTTCTAAATTTATTGCCTGGATCATAATGTCGATCTTCCTGAACTTCAAATAATATTGTTTCACCACTTTCTAATTTAACAACTACATCGCCGTCCGAAAAACATTCTTTACTACCGCAACGTTCCGATAATAAGTCATCTGCATCGAATTTATATTCAACGCCCAAATCATCAGCCCATTTTTTACAAACCATAACTTCATCTTCTTCCATACACCATTTTCTAATTGCTTTAAACTTTATTTTATTTCGATCCAGGTATTTAACTACTGCCGCAATTTCTTGATCAGCAAATACCTGAAATTTAGTCATTTTTTTACTTCCTTTCGCAAGCCACACTTGCGTGAATACTATATTGAAAAGAAATTATTTATTTTCTTTTCTAATAGTAATATGTAAGAAGCGTTATTAAAAAATGGCTATTTTTGCAGTTTTAGAACAAGTTTTTTAAATTATTTTTCTATTTCATTATATTTTTGTTTATTATTATGTTGAATTTTTGAAGCCACAATATTTAATTTTTTATCAAGTGAATTATTAAATTCTAAACCTTTAATTTGTTCAAGTTTACTGTCAATTTTATTAATTAAGTTATCAGAAACCGACTTAATAACTTCCATATTTTCCTTTAATGTTTTAGTGTCATTTCCGTGTGTCCAACCAGCAACATACTTAAATGTATAATCAGAAGTATCTAAATTTAAATGATCACAAACAATAAAAGCGATTGATTCAGCACGCACTTCTTTTGTGCTTCGATCTGCCTTACTATATTCAGAAGCAGGATTATCTACGATAGAATGTGCTATTTCGTGAACCATAGTTTTTAGTGTTTGTGTTTCCGGCAAATCGTTTTGTATTTTAATTTCATTAGTAAAAGGCATATAATAACCATTTGGGCCATTTAAATTAGCATATGAAATAGGAACATCACTTATTTCAATAAGAATATCTTTTAATGTGTCATAATTATTAACATTAGCAGTTAGTAATTCAGGTTTAAATTCAGGTAATTCCTTACCGTGTGTTTGTGATACATCGAAAACATAAGCCTTTTTAAAATTCAGAAAAGTATGTTCTTCTGTTTCTGATACAGATTCACCATCTACAATTTTTTCAACTTCAATTTGTTTTTTATAAGGTGTAGGGCTTATAATCATAATGCCCTTTTCATTCTTATTAATAAAACGACCTAATTGTTTCCATTTCGTAAAGCCAGCGACTTGTGTTGCATCTGGTTTTTGTAAATATATTAGCAACTGATTATTTAAACTATAATTATGAAATTTAGAACAAAAAGAAAGCCAATTTTTGTATTCATAACTATCCAAAGCCTTTTGAACACCCTGTTCTAATTTTTCTGTTATTTCTTTATACAATTTTTTATCCATAAAATTACCGCCTAATTAAATATTTTATATAAGAAATATCAGTAAAAATTCTTTATAAAAAGAATCTACATTTTTCTTCAAATATTAAATGTAATTAATTTTCTACGCTTTTAGTTAGTCGTATCTAACTTAATTGCATAAAAAAAGACCGGGAATTAATCCCGATCTAAATTATTTTTTTGATACATTATAAATTCCATCTGTTTCTTCGACTACCCAATAATCATCATTTCCATCACGATATGTACCAGAATCCATAACTTTACCAGATCTGTTTACAAGATAATTTTGTCCGTCTACAGTAAACATTTCATATTTCATATCAGAATCAGCTTTAATTAAAAGTCCATTATCATATAAATAACCTTTTTTAACACCAGTAATAGCCTGTCCTTTTTCACCTACTTTACCAGAAGCAGAAAAATAGAATGTTTCATCAGCCCAGTCAGAATCAGAATCTTCATCAATTCTTACCTTACCAGTCTTCATATCACCATTATCTATATCAAAATAATAAAGACTTCCATCATATCCTTCTACAAAGTCTGTAATCATCTGTCCATTTTCGTCAAAGCCATAATATTTTCCATTAATCTTAGCAACACCGATTTTATCAGAAATTTTAGTAGTCTTCTGATCTGCGGATAACATTATTCCATTTTTAAAATAGAACCAAGAATCATCATCAACATCTTTACCGATTTCATCATAATCGTTTGATTCTACATAATACCAGCCTTCTATCCTATCACCATTTCCAGGTCGATAAAATTTATAAGCAATACTTGAAGCATTAGACGATGTGGCTACATCGGTTTGAAATTCAACAAATCCGTCTAACATTAATCCATCATCATTAAACACGTAATAATATCCATTGATTTTCTTTTCAGTACCAGAAACCATTTTTCCATTCGTTCCAAAATAATACCAGCCTTCTTCGTCTACTATCGAATCATTACCTATATCATCTACATAAGCCCAACCGGTTTTTATAGATCCATAAGTCCCGTCGTGAATTGGATTTGTATAATAAGTATCATCGTCAATTTGAATCCAACCTTCATCCATTCTACCATCAGTAAAGTGATATTTAACACCATCAACAGTTAAAAAACCGTTTTCTTTTGCTTTACCATTACTTTGAAAATAAAACCAGTGAAATTCATTATCATCATATTCATCTTCTAAATACTGCCATTGATTAGTAGCCATTTTACCAGACTGATCCACATAGTAATAATCGCCATCATCATATATAAGTTTATCAGTAGCCATATTTTCATCGTAATCTAAGTAATACCAGTCATTACCGGATTTTTGCCATTCATCAGATACGGCATAACCATCATTATCATAATATTTCCAGTTATCATTTTGATACTGCCATCCGGCAAATGATGTTATAGTCATTAGTACAGATAGAATTCCAGATAAAAGAATTACTTTTTTCATATTATTACCTACCTTTAAATTAAAATCAAAATAGTAGCATAATTAATATCTGTACTTTTCTACAAAAAAATAAAAACGCCACAGTTTCCTGCAGCGTTAAATTAATTATATTAAGCCTTATAAACAAAATTATCAATAGAATCATCTATATGATCATAATTAGTAAAAAATCTTAAATCCTTACATCCCATATTTTTATAATCACAAAATCTTATATAATCATCAGAAACTAGTTTTTGTTCTTCATTTAATTGTTGTAATAGTGTATAAAGTATATGTTCAACTGAAAAATATTTTATATCATCAGATTTAGAATAACCTATAGCCTTTAAGAATGAATTAAAATGTCTACCTGGACTTTTATTTTCTTCAATAGACACTTCTTTAACCAAAGAAAAATTGAATTCTGTTAATTTATATATAGAATAATGCCTAAATTTATCGTTTGAATAAAATTCAACAAATGTATTATCAGGAAATTTTAGTCCAACCATTATAGATCTTCTACTTATACTAAATTGTGGATCTTTTGCATTAAAATCAAATTTTGGCAATACAGAAGTAAAATTATCTAAAGTTTTCACCTAAACACACCCTTCTTATTCAATGATATTGACTTGTATAACTTCACTAATATAAGTGTATCAAATAGTAATATTTTGTCAATAATAATGCGTATGTTTTTACACGTAAATTTCGACACGCACAATTTTGCAACTTCATTTATGCAGCTATATATAGTATGATCAGGCTAAAGAAGGATGTGATACCATTGTATAGGCTAAAACACGGCAAGATTATGATCAAACTAGATCGGCTTCTTCCAGAAAAAGGTATATCTAAGTCAAAATTTGCACAGTATGCAGAATTACAACGAACACAACTAAATCGTTATATTAATAATGATGTAGAAATGATTAGTCTTGATGTTCTAGCCCGTATGTGTGCAGTTTTAGAATGTGATATTTCCGATATATTAGAATATGTTGAAGATTAATTACCAGTTAGCATAGTTTTCTGATTCAATACCATCTATATTAGTATTGTTTTCAATAAGTTTATTTTTATCAGGATTTATAATATTTAAATCAGTTTCGTCTAAAATGATATTAAATTTATTTGCTGACTTCTGAATATCATTAATATAGTTTTTACGGTAATCTTTAATAAGTTTTTCCAGTTCACTTAATTCAACCTGTAAGTGAACTTTTTTATTGCCACGAATCAAATCAATATAGCATTCTGTCGAATCCGAATCATAAATATAATTCATTCCTTCAACCAGTTTAAGTTTTTTATTTATATCTTGAAGCGCATTTAACTGTAAATCTGTTTTAATTATTTTAGCCATATAAATCAAATTCCTTTCATAAAATTATTACTTGAATAATATTATTCTAAAATTATATATGTTTGTGTATAATTATACACTATTATAAATCTATATTAAGACAAATTTTAATATAATCCATATCTTTATAAAAAAGTTATTTAAAATGTTATGATTCATAATAACCAGACTATGTTGCTTCTTCTATTATAAAAGTTCATTCAATGAAGCGATAGCGAATTGAATGATATATTAAATACTATAATATTGAAGTAAATTATAAATAATTAATACCTAAATCAAGCCAGGTATTAATTCTTCAGTATTAAAATACAGCAAACGTTAAATTCTTTAGTATTTGTATTAAGCCAGTTAATTATATATTTCATCTTCTGTATTAAGCCAAGTAGTTATGTATTTTAATATTTTTATCTAGCCAAGTAGTAATGTAATTTATCTTCTATATCAAGCCAATTAGTTATATAGTTCTATATCTGTATTAAGCTAATTAGTTATTATATATATCTATATGTATTATATATAGTATTGTAAACATTTTATTATAATTTCATTATGTTAAGTTATTATTTTTTGTATTGTACTGACTTCCTGCATAATTGCCCTTAGCCAATTTAAAAATAGACTACTGCAAATAATTTTTGCTTCATTAAATATGAATTCTTATATGACACTTCTTAATATCTGTATTTGATATTTACTGTTTTTCAAATCATATAAAAAAAGCGGCGTTATTTCGTCCTGCCGCACATCCATTACTGGAATCATAAGTATGCCCTTCTTACACGCTAGAAATATAAGACCGAAACTAAAACCATCCTTCTGCTTTTAATCACATAAAACCCATCACTGGTTATTGCTTTATGCCGAACAATGAAGATCTTTCATTGGAACTGTCAGGCTAAAACATAACTGCCTTAGACACGGGTATCAGAACTTTACCCAGAACTTAAGTCATATAAGATTTTGTACTGGTTATGTACAGTAAGGAATCAAAGTCTTATAAAACTTAGCAGCGGCTTGTTTTAATGGTGCTGACCCACAATTTACATTTTATACTGGAACGGGACCCAGATAGACCCGATCTTATCTAGCATAATAGATCGGTGCCACTTCTATGATTTGCATAGACACAATCAACTGATCATCCATTTGTGTGTAAGTACCGTTGACGCCTTACAACCACTATTTAATTGTAGAATATGTGAAGAACATTCCTAATTCTTTTAATCACATATATTAATTGCTTCGTATATATTATGACAGATCACTTTTAAAATAACTTAAAAAAATCACTTTTTTAAAAATATTTTTTAATCCACTTCATATATCATTATCGATCATTTTTTTGTATTTGTAATTCATATATAATATCTGTTATAAAAGTTAAAATGTAATATGGTTTTTATTTCAATAAATAAAAAAGGCATATTCATATAGAATGAACATATTTTATCTGAATTTCAATTCTATATTTTAGACATATAAATTATTGCTTAACACTATTAAATTCAAAACAGCACTAAAATATATTCATTTAGAATGTACATATATAATTAATCATTACTATTACTTCTGCTAAAACATACATTACGAATGAATGTTTTTTAGCCAAATTCCAGTTTTTAGTTATTAAGTAATATAAATTATCCCTTATACAATAAAAGTATAAATTTAAAGGAAAAACACACAAAAAAAGATCAGGTTAAACCTGATCATCATTATTCAAGTCTTTCTTAGGTTTATATATTTTAAAATAATAAATAGCGCCTAATATTCCAAATGGTAAAGTAAAAATCAAATTTGCTTTGATAATATCTAACACTGAATTTTTTAATGTATCGCCAACTGTATTTTGGTTATTCAAATCTTCACTAGTTTCTACCTGAATATCGTTTCCACCATCTTCAATAACTGAAGGTGTTGCTACTTCTGATTCTTCTATTAAACTTTCACCGGAATAATAAATATCTAAACTTGCAGCCTTTCCATTTCCTAAACTAAAACTATTTACTGAAGTACTTAATGGAAAATCACCAAGATTATCACCGGCAGCCATTACTACGTCAACAGTATAAGCACCTGCAGGTAACGTTTCCCTGGCAACATACCCATTCTGCCTATAACAATAAACAGTGTAGAAATCACCCACAGTCTGATTATACACTTCTATAACGACATTATACCCAGGCCAACCTTCAGGTTCTTTAAAAGTTATTACAGCAGTTCCAGACCCAAGGCCAGGATCAGCGACAACAGTTTCTTCTACTTCTGCCGTTGAAGCAAATGTAGGTATAGTAATACAAAAAATCATAAACAATGATATTAATATCTTTTTAAATCTATTTATCATAATCATCACCTATTTCAAAAATAATTTCTTTAGGTAATATCAAATAGAATTTAATTTATGTAATAAAAAAGGCCGGTATTAAACCGATCCTTTATCTTTCTATTTCGTTAGCTTTGTCATTACCCTTTTGAATAGCTTTATCAGCAACCGAAAGTTTTTCGTCTAATGATTGACATTCGGCTTCAAGTATTGGCCCATTACAATAAACCTGACCGTCAGTTTTACCTTCATAAACTATTTCATTAAAGACAAAATCTTTAGCGTCTTCTGACAGTTCAGTAAATTTTGCTTTCCTATTATTTTCAGCACCAGCTTCTTGAACAATTAAATCTACATTGAAATCGTAGTTTAAGTGTCCCTTACTTCCATCATAAGTAAAATTACTATTTATATTTCCATCGTTATATATAAAATCAATTAGGTAATTTTTTGTTTTATCGTTCAAACAATCAAAAGGAATGTTTCCTTCCCTACGTGAATTGTCAATATCTTCCATTGTAATTTTACTAGAATCGAAAAAGTTTTTAAAATCTTCTTCTGACATAGGCCCATAAAAATTTATATTCATAGAACCCTGTCCATACCAACCAACTGTATTCATATTTGTACCTACCTTTAATTATCTTTCAATAGTAATATCTTTTGATTTAGAACATTTTGTTATATTATTTTCAGCCACACTTAATTTGCTATCTAGTGATTCACTTTGTTCTAATTCCAAATTAATTTCTTTAACATATTTATCAAAGTCCTGTTCTGATAATTTTAAATTATATATATCTGGTGTAATTAAATGACGATTACCAACAATCATACAATCAGAATTAGTACTATTTTCATTTACTATACTTGGTGTAGAAATTTCAATCATCTGATCACTTTCTTTCAAGTCAAAAAATACCTTGACAGTGTATCTATCAAACATATCACGATTAACGATATTATTTAAATCTATACCTAATTTTTCAAAAACCAATTTTTCATTATCAGTCTTATTAATCAAATCTTGAATAGTATATTGTTTATAAGTATTTTTATCGTAAATAGTATTTCTTCTAAAACTAACAGATTTAATACTATCTAAATTTATATTACTGTCAAATAATTCCTTAAATAATTTTTGGCTATTAGAATTAGCAATCACATTAGATGATATTCCATAACCAGAAGTAAGCATAGCACGAAACTGATCTGTATTAACTGGAAAAGAAATAGATTTAATAGTGCCGTATTGACTAACACCTTCATAATAAATTTGTACCGTCTTCTTTCCTTCCATTGATTTATACAAATCTTGTTTCATTTTTAATGGTGTAGGCATATTAGCTTTAAACTGATCATAAACAGCTTTTGAATTAACCCAAGCAGCATAACAACCCAGCCAAGTATTATTCTTTTCATCGACCTTACTATTTACATAATCATTAACCATCTGTTCTGGATTTTGTAAATAGTCAACTACAGATTTTGCTTTAAAGTCAATATTATGTATAAAATAATTTGGCTTTTCTAATTCTTCATCTTTAATAATTAATTTTTCTGCATTAAACACATCATAATGTGTGATAGGGCCTGTAGGCAATCCTTCAAAGTGTTCTGTTATCTTATCACAAACTTTATCTAATATTTCATTAGATACATCATTAAAGGATTTTACATACCTTTCATCTAATTGAAAATCACTTATATAACCAAATTTATAATCCAAATACAAAAGGTCATTTTCTTTATCTAACAGTCCCTTAAAATTTAAATCATTAGAAATATGTCCATAACCATGTCCTACTTCATAAAGAACCTGGAATCTATCATTCAATTCAACAGCACATTGTTTATTAATTCTTCCACGGACATCTTCAATATCAAAATAACCACCTTTCTTAATTAAATCAAAATATTTTTGTGTATCCATTTAATCACCTATAAAAATTTATTCTATAGAAATATCGTTAAAATCATACACAAAAATTCATATTCTTAATTAAAATCATTATTATTGATATTATTTTAAAAGGCCAGGAAAACCTGACCTTAAAATTTATATTTTTATAGATTAGTCTTAATGTTATTAGATTAAATAAAAATTAATGAACTTCTATATTATCTACTTCAGGAACATAAATAGTGTTATGTCCATAAGTAGCAAATTTTATATCATCAAAATTTATAGATGGTTCATTATCCCTATTAAATCCCATTTTTAAAAATGGATTATCTTTACTATTTAAAAATTCAAGCCAACCATTACCATCTGCACAAATTCTTTGAATGCTTTCAGATAATGACCTACAGATAATTTGGGTTCCCTTATAATTAAATGCAATCTTAATTGTCTTACGACCTTCACAGGCATTATATAAAGTCATTCTGTTTTGAAGTTCAACAGGTGGATTTGTTTTATATTCTTCAAATGCCTTTTGTGCTGCTATTAGTTGATACCCAAGATCTAAATTTTTATCTATACTTGATTCAATAAAATGGTCTTTGTCTTTTATAGCATTAACCACATCGTTTATATTATGGAATGGATCCCGATTAAAACGATCCTTAGGTTTATCATATAACATTCCTTCAACAAGACTTTTAAATATCCAATGTTTATAATGCGTTATATTGTTATATCCTTCTGGAAAAGTTTTTTTTGCTTTAATAGCAATTCCATCTGCAATGCTTTCTGCAATTTCAACTTTATAATTTAACCACAAGATAAATTCATCACGATTAAATGGTAATAAGAAACTTAATGCATAATATTTTCTTTTATCTAAATCTATAATTCCTAAATCACGATGTTCATCATCAAAATTTGAAACTAACAAAAATCGTTCATCAATATTAGATACAAATACATTATAATTATCCACTTTCATAAAACGGTCTTTTTCAATAGTGTCAATAAATTCTTTTACACTTAACTTACCCATATGTAATTACCTTCCCTTCATAATAATTTTCTATATTTTACTATTATAGCTGATTTCACCTGAAGTGTAAATGTACTTTAAGAAAAAAGCAATTTACATTATTTACCAAAATCCAAAGCCTATCTTCATAAAGAATAATCATAAGAACGAACACTAACATTCTTATAATTCATCCTTATAAATTTAATGCAAATAGTAGCCTTTCTAATTAGTATCAATATTAATGATATTTGTATCATTACCAATATTCATAATCAATTTTCAGTCTTCCAGCCCTGCAGCCGACCAGACAATCTAAGTTAATAACCAGACAAACGCAGAATTAAAATCCAAACAAAGTTCTAAAATTTATTAATACCAATAATATTGATATTTTTTAAATATTATTTTTCATTAAAAGAATTTCAATTCTACAAAAACAAATTTTATAAAATCAAAAATCAAAATTATCAAAATTCAAATTAATAATTTCAAAAAACAGCAAAAAGGAAATGCAAAAAATCCAATACAAAAAATCATTTTTTATCGATATTTTAAGTGTAATAAAAGTCTTCTATTTTTATTTACAAGCACTGAACCAATATTAATTGTTTCGCTTGTCAGGGTGCTACGCCCTGAACCAAAGCGGGTTTCACCCACACCCGACCTTCATAGAAGGCCACACTACCGCTAACGCTAATAAATAAATCGGATTATTACCACAATCCGATCAAAAAAATATTGAAATTATGATGATTTAATTTTCCATTTAATAGCAGCAAAAAAATAGGTTTATCAAAATTAGCAAAGTAAAAGTTTTCATTTTTATTATCAGTTATCCCTATTTATCGTTTTAAATGCAATTTTCATCATTTTATTTTCAATAGTACTTATTACGCAATTTACTTTTTAACTATTTTGATAATACAGGTGATAGATATGTTAGACATAAACAAAATATATAACCAGGACTGTATGATTGGCATTAAATCTATTCCAGACAAATCAATTGATTTAATTATTACAGATCCACCATATTCATTTAGAAAAATAAAAAGTTCAGCCCAAACAAGATTATCAAATACAATTAATTCAACACAAGACAAATTAAATAAAAGTAATTTAGTTAAAGATTATGACCATAGAATTTGGGCCGAATTAATCCGTGTAATGAAGAAAATTAATATGTATATATGGTGCAGCAAAGACCAACTTCCAGAATTAATCCAATACTTTGTGATAGAAAATAAATGTTCCTATGACTTAATTATTTGGAACAAAACGAATCCGCCACCAACCTTCAATAACAAGTACATTACTGATAAAGAATTTTGTTTATATGTAAGAAAAGGTGGGTATTGCCAGCCAGTAAGTTATGAATCCGGAAAGACTGTTTACTACCAGCCGGCCAATGTTAAAGACAAAAAACAGTACAATCATCCAACAATCAAGCCGCTAAATATCATAGAAAATCTAATAAAAAATTCTTCAAGGCCAGGTGATTTAGTCTTAGATCCTTTCATCGGATCAGGGACGACTGCTGTCGCTTCTATATTAAATAATAGAAACTATATTGGCTTTGAAACGAACAAAAAATACTATGATATTTGCCTGCAGCGCATTAATGATATAAAAGGTGAACGCTATGAAAGTGTCGCTGTTTAATGATGATTGCATTAAGGCTATGAAGAAAATCCCATCCGGATCCATTGATTTAATACTAACAGATTTACCATATGGAACAACTAAAAATGCCTGGGATATAGTAATTCCATTTGATGAACTATGGGCTGAATATGACAGAATACTAAAAGAAAATGGTGCTGCACTTCTATTTGGACAAGGACTTTTTTATATAGATTTAGTGAATTCTAACAGAAAAAATTTCCGATACGATTTAGTTTGGGACAAGAAACTATCAACAGGATTTTTGAACGCAAACCGTATGCCATTAAGACAACACGAACAAATAGCTGTATTCTACCGCAAACTACCAACCTATAACCCACAATTCAGTATAGGTCAACCATTACATGGTAAAGGGACAAAATACCTTCAAACTGAACTAAAAAATAATAATTACAACAAATATAATCAACTGCCGGATATAAGAAAAGATTCAACGAAAAAACATCCAACTTCTATTATTTCTATTCAGAAAATACACCCTTCAAAGACAATTCACCCAACACAAAAGCCAATTGAATTACTTACATATTTGATTAAAACATATTCAAATCCAGGTGATACTGTATTTGATTCCTGTATGGGAATTGGTTCAACTGGAATAGCCAGTATTAAATCACAAAGGAACTTTATTGGAATTGAATTAAACAAAAATTATTTCGATATAGCATATAAAAACATTACAGACTTATGCAAAACTGAAAACTTAAATTTAATTTAAAATTACAGGTGATTACTATGAATACAAAAAAACATATATTAATTGATGAAGAATTATATTTAAAAATAAAAGACGCTGCAAATAAACAGAATAAAACTATAGAAAGTTATGTGGCCCAAATCTTAAAAAATAATTTCAATCCAATCCCGGATAAGATAGTAATTGATTATGACGATTTACAAGAAATATTATTTAACCAGACGCAGATAAAAAATAGAATTAATAAAATTATAGACTATATGTTAAAGACAAATTCAATTACACAAACCGATATGGATAATATTTTAAAACAACAAAACATTATGACAGAACAGCTTAATAAATCCATTCAAGACTTAATAGCAAATCAATCAAAAACAAAAACACAAATCAAAAAGTATATTACACAGCTAAAAAAGGATGTGAAATAAAATGGCAATTACGAATATAAAACCAATTAAATCAAAAGAAGCCTTATCCAATTCCGAAAAATATATTGCCAATAAAGAAAAAACCTTATATATAAATAATGCCGTTAATTACATAGAAAATATGGAAAAAACTTTATTGGAAGAAGGAACTAGGTTAGTTTCTGGATATAATTGTGATCCTGCTTTATTTAAGACGCAAGCCCAAATGTTAATGGAAAATTACTACCAGAATAAGACAGAAGGAATCAGCAAATCACATTCTGCTAATTATGCTTTCCATATTCTTTTATCCTTCAAAGAAAGTAAAGACGAACTAGATCCACGCTTAGTACAGTCAATGGCACAGGAATTTTGCAGCGAACTATTAGGTGATAATTTCATAGCCCTAACTGCCATTCATATGAATACTGATAACTTACACGCACACATTTTAATTCCGTCATTTGGTATTGATGGGCTGCACAAGTACTACGATAACAAGGCTACATTTAAACGCATGCGTAATATTGCAGATGAAATAGCATTAAAAAACGGGCTGGACATTATCATCAATCCCAAAGAAAAGACAGGCAAAAGTCATTATGAATATACCAAAGAACAAGAAGGTACAAGTTGGAAAAAACAAGTACGTCAGGATATTGTGTCAATGGCTGCTGCTTCATCCAATTGGGCTGAATATGTTGAAAATATGAAGGGTTTAGGGTATGAATTATCTGTAAAGGAAACGAAGAATAAAGTTAAAAGATTTATCACATATACAAAAGATGGCCTATCAATTGGTGATTCAAGATTGCCATTAGAATGTAGAAGTGAAGGTATAAATAACATTATATCAAAAGAACTTGAAAAGAAAGAATTAAATAAAAACAGGTCAAAGCAAAACAAATCTGAACCATACATTCCATTATATGTGCCTAAATATGATAGCACTGGTAAGCGATTATCAAACCTTCAGCGGCTAATTGAATTAATGAAAAGCGTATTAACTACCTTTAAGGATTCTTTTTATTCTGCTTCAATGGAACAGCTTTATCCAAGTAGGGAATACTACAAATCATATACCGATAAATTAGAAAAAGTCAACGAAGTATCAGAACTAATTAATAAATATAATCTTTCTATAACAGACGAACTATTAAAAAATATTAATGAAAATCGTAAAGATAAAATCCGTACTACTACCCTACTTGAACGGGAAAAAGGCATTACAACGAAGTTAAATGAAATAGATATATGTGTTAAAAGATACCTGGAATTAAAAACAAAAATTGATAGTTTAGGAATACAAGATGAACAACTTTATTTAAATAAGTCTTATGACGCAGAACGCCGAAGAAATTTAGTTTCATTAGATCCGCCAAGTAAAAAACAGTTAAGCCAGCTGCACAAACTGCTTTCTTCATCTGATCTAAAACTAAAATATGATTATGACCAAATCACCGCTTCACAACTAAAAAATGTCATAAGCTATATCAAAAATCCATCTTTACAAAAGCCAGACATTGTTATTACTGCAAAAGAATCAAGGCTGGAATATCTAAATAAAAAGTATACAAACTTCTATGATAAAAACCTATCTAAGCTATACGAAAAAGATTCACCGGCCACAAAATCGCAGCTAAAAAAAATTGATAGTATTATAAAAGAAAATCCAGAACTATCATTTATTAATCCAGAAGAACTATCTAAAACAGATTCACTACGAATAATAAATAAGTATATGAAAAATCCTTTGGAATCGAAAATAGTTTTAGATAAATCAAAAACAATTAACGCTAATAATTTAAAAGCGCTTAAGGAATTACAAGAATTATACCCAGATGAATTCAAAAATTGTTCCGTTGAATTAAAAGATTTTGATAAAAAATTATATCAGTCTATGTATAATTATCTATTAGCAAAAACAGACACAATCATTCCAGAACCACAGCCGACTAAAACACATTCTAACAAAATTAAGTTTTCAAATTACGATAAAGAAACACAAAATATAATTAAGGAATATTGCAAATTATATCACTATCTGGATTCATATGATATAAATAATTCAAACATAAAATCTTTTATAGACAAAAAAGCTGAACACGACAAAATGTTTTCAAAGTTAGAAGCTGAAGCCGAACACTATCAGACTGTATTAAAAGAATTAAATTCCATTCAAACAGTAGTTAATAAAGCAACTGATAAAGGCTATTTATTTGGGCCGCTTTATCGTGGAAATACATTGAATCTGAATGAACAAGTAAAGAATATATTAATGGCAGATTATCAATATAACAGCCTAATTCAAATTAAAAATGACTTACATTCAATTAGAAATAGTCGTGCCGAAGTAAAGAATTTTAGTTTAGATAAATTAGAAAAGTACAAAACAGACTATGAAGCAATTTCAAATACACAGAAAGAATTATTAAATAGACTTAGTAATGTATATACGGAAATTAAACACATTGACATAGATGATTTATCTTTTAATTCCGCTGAAAAGTTGTTATCCTACATCGCTTACGAAGATAAGGATGATACAAAAATTAATAATGTAATACAGTCAGAATTAGAACGATTAAAGCGTGAAGAAGAAATTAAAAACATTCAAGCAGATAAGTCAAAACAGGAAACTATATATAAATAAAATTAAGGTGGTAATAATATGACATACAATGAACATCTTTTAAATAAGTTGGTTTCGGATTATCCAATTACAGAATATCCGGAAACAAGTAAAAGTTATATTGAATTGAAGAAGGCAATAAAGGAAATTAATTTACAAATAGAATCTTTAAGAAAAATACTAAATTTTGTCAAGGTAAATAGCACAAATTCTATTAAATCAGATTTATTTAACAAGATATATCTTAAATATCTATCATCAAAAAAAGACTACAAAAACATATCAATCGAAAAATATTATAATATGAAATCAACAGTTTTATTTTGTGAAATAATCGAAACGATAGACCGATTAAGTTATAAAAAAGACTGTTTAATATCAGAATTTATTTATAAAATTATAGATTCCAAATGGCCCTTATCCAGTGAAGAATACCGTTCACATTTTGAAGGATTAATATTAGATAATGATATATTAGAAGATCTGGAACGTGTCTATTTTAATCTAACTGATAAGAAAATTTGTGAAAAGTTCATTAAACAAAAAGGGCTAACAGAAGAATTCAATAATTTTATTAATGCAGAAAGGCAGATTAAATTCAAAAAATAAGACAGGCATTTGACCTGTCTTTTATATTATCAGTCCAACTACAATATCTTTAACCAACACAAATACAGTAAGTCCCATTATGAAGCAATAGAAACATATATTGGCCTTCTGTACAAATTCTGGTTTTAAAGGTTTACCAAATACAGCCGGTAGATTCAACGCTATTTGACCACCATCCAACGCCGGTATAGGAAGAATATTAAATACAAACAAAGCCGCATTTAAGGCATAGCTTAACATAGAAAACTGATAGATCCATTCAGCACCATTACCTGCAGCACCTAAAACCTGATCAGCCAATACAAAATTTTCTTTTAAAGTAGATTGTGAAAAGTCAAACACCACATCAAACATAGAAAGAAAAGAACCTAATAAAGCTACTATTCCATTCCATATAGTACTAATTACATTTATAAAATCAAAGTTTCCGTTCATCAAGTTTACGATTGAAATAAAAACAAACATAAGTAATAAATTGACTGCTGGCCCAGCCGCAAATATTAGTATTTGCTTTAATGGACTTATTTTTTCAAAAGATTTATCATTAATTGCACAACTACCGCCAAGTGGAATTACCCTTAAATTAAATTCAGTATCACTAATTTTAAAGCTACAAATCTTTTTCCAAAAGCCAATATTGAATGAATCAACTTTAACATTGAACGCCTTTGCTGCAAGAAAATGTCCAAATTCGTGAAGAACAACTGCTATTAAAATAATTAAAATAAACACTATATAATTCATTTAGATACCGCCTTTATTCAAATATTTGTATTTTACTTCTATTATTATCATTAAAGTAAATATACGATCCAGGCTTAGAAGTTTTTCTTTCATAAGATATATCAACACCAACCCAAGTATCGTTTATATATACTTCATTCCAACCGTGTGAATCATTTTCAATAATTCTGCAAGGGATTCCTAATCTGTCCATACAAGCCTTAAATAGTTTAGAATCAGAATGACACATAGTAATTCCATAATCCCTAACGATTTTATAGCCAGGAATTCCTGAAAGTAATAAGTTGGTATAAGTAGAATCATCATATGTATATTGTTTTAAAATATTCACTATTTTTCTTATAACTTCATCTTGATTTATGTAATCATTTATTCCTGCTGAACTTATTAAGTACAAAATAAAATCTTCATATTCCGAATTATCATTTGCAACCGTTTTATTATAAAATTCATTTGAAAAGTTTAAATAATATTTTGTTTTATCGCTACTTACATATACATCAACTAATCTAATATTATTTTGATCGTATTGATAATACCAGTCCTGAAAATATGCTTCAGGAAAATATTTATATAAAATTCTATCCATTATATACCATTTATTATCACTGTTAATTTCTGGAACATAAAACTGCAAAGAATTATTTGTCATATTATTAACTACAATATTATCAGTTTCTACAGAAATATCCGTATTATGTTTTACTGTCATTTCGGCAGAATAAGATTGTATATTCATCGAAATAGTAGATATTAAAATTAGAATTAAGCTACATATTTTTTTCATAATTATCACCTTTTATCAAAAAAATTTTTGTTTCTAATAATATTATGTAAGAAGGGAAATAAAAAAAGCCCTAATTTAAGGGCCAAATTATTTTCTATATGGATCATTTATTGAAGATCTTTGATAACGATCAATAGTTGTGGTCTTATTAATTTCTGAATAAAAATCATAATAATTTTTCATAAAATCTTGATTTAAATTTCCAGAACCATCATTAAAAGTTACATCAAAATAATATGGTGTTCCATCTAATACTACCACTGACCAAGCGTGAAAATTATCACCAATCATTTCTGCATCAAGATATGTAGGATTTGTAGCATTATAATTAACAACACCATTTTCAAAAGGTAAGTATTCAACCATAGCATTAAAAGCCCTTGAATAACCTTCACAAGAAATTCTTCCTGTAGTAAAAGCTGTTGAAGCCATACTTGAAATAGGTTGATTTACTTCATAAGTACAATTATTACAAATCCACGTATTTATAAGCATTAATGCAGTATTTCGATCAGTCCCATTAGGTACGATATTTTGCATATTTGAATTTAAGAAATTTCTTATTACACTATATTGTTGGTTTAATTTACCTAAGTCTTCCTGACTAAAATACATACGATAGCCGCCGGTGCTTAGTATTTTATACTTATATTCATTTGACATCAAATTATATCGTTCCATTAAAGCTGCATTATCATTTTTAATATCAAGTGTAGATTGATATAATTTATTAGAAACATAATCGCCATCATCATAATAGAAATCGCCTAAATCAATTGTTTCCGTAGAATAATTTGCAGAAACAGAATTATCAATTTGTTGTTCATAAGAAGCTGGAATAGTTGTTATATTTGTATTGGCCATTGTAGGTATTGCAAATGATAAACATAAACCTATAGCAGCAATAGTTTTAAATATTTTATTTTTCATTTTAATTACCATCCTTATATAATATACTATTTTTTTAAAATAATTTGTTACAATTATTTTTATCTAACTATATTATGTAAGAAGACATAATAAAAAAGCCCTAAAACGGGCTTTTCATCAAAATTTATTTAAAAATTATTTGTCCTGTCATTAATAATGGCAAAAGATAATTTCTTAATTCTGTTAGTTTTTGATTTTCGTTAATTAATTTATTTTTAAACATAAAGATTTTTTTTACATTATCTGTAAAACAATCAATGACTTCTTTATTTGGAATAAGTATATCTACATCAAGTAAAGTTTTAATTCTTATACCGTCAAAAATACTTCCAGTACTTTTATTTGTAATAGAATTTATAAAACTACTATCAGTAAAAAGTAAATATAAAAATTCAGAAGAAACAGTTTTTTTATTTGGTCTTATAGAAAATACTGATTCATTTATATCATAATCTTCTGGCTGATCAATAATTAAATAACATCTTCCTAACGGTGCGATACTTGCAAATAAAATATCACCTATACTTATATCTGATCTTTTATGTATTATATCCTTTTCTGTTTGTGTTATCTTATCGCACTTATTAAAATCAATATTTCCATTACTGGACAAATTCTTAACCGTAATATAATTAATATTACCGTCTTTTTGGAATGTAAAATTATCACGTGGATTAAGCCCAGTCTTAATTGATTCAATTAATTCTGACAGCTTACCAGCTTTCCAATGGACAGGAATATTTCTTTTTAACGTACTATCCCAACACATTTTTCCGGTATTTTTACGGTAAGATTTGCCACTTTTTCCAGGAAATTCAAATTGTAAAAACCAGTATTGATATGTTAGTTTAGTTAATTTATCAATCTTTTCTATTATTTTATTATTATTTCTGATCTTACATTCAATATTATAAAATAAATCACCTGCTTTGACTTGATGATCATAATCTGGCAAGATAACCTTAATATAAGAAAAAATATCTTCGTTAAAGCTTGCCCTTAAAGTCATTACAGCTTTATAATCTATAATCTTTCTGAAGTACGCACTTCTAAAATAATAAGCCATAAATTTATCATAAGTCTTATCATTTTGAATAGGTCTTAATCTTTTAGCGAATCCAGAAAAAGTAGATCCGGGATAATCTTTAATAGCAACACCAGACATAGCAAGTTCATTAAGTGTTTCACTTGTCCTGGTAAAGAAAACATCACCTTTTAGTATAGAATACTTATCTTGTTCTTCAACAGACGTATCCATTTTATCAGGTAATTCTTCCGGCAATATAGGATTATTAAATATTGTACTGAATGATAAAAAAGGGTTCCCGTGTCCTGCTTGTTCTTTTGTAGTATTAATACCGGAATCAATTTTATATAATTCATCAAGTTTATATTCAGTTAGTTTCATATTTTAAATGATTCAGCCTTTCATTCAATTCAGATATTAATTTGTCATTATTAACAAATAATTTATTCAATTCATTTTTAATATCTGCTATGTTTTTATAATATTCTTCTTCACTAATTTCAACAAAATTTAACTTAACATCAAAATACTGACCAGCAGCCAAACTATATTTCCTATCGATAATTCTATCATAAGATACATAAGTACCAAATTCTTCAACATCATTTCTGTTTATAAATGTATCTTCTATTAAACTTATTTCATCTGCTTCAAGTACAGTTCTTTGATTTTTACCAAGTTTAACTTTTTTACCCAGCTTAGTTGCATCAATTAAAATAACTTTATCATCAGTATTAGCCTTATCAATAAATAAAACGCTAACATTTGTTCCAGTATTCGCAAAAATATTTGAAGGCATAGATATAACGCCTTTTATCCAATGTTCGTCAATAATTTTTTTTCTTACAACAAATTCAATACTTTGATTCTTTGTTAAAAATCCAGTAGGAACTACAATAGCAGCTTTTCCATCATCTTTTAATGACCATAATATATGTTGTATGAAGCATAAGTAAATAGCCATACTTTCTTTTTTCTTATTAGGTATCTTAGGAATACCTGCAAAAAATCGTTCAGGAACATTGGCCCATTTCTGTTCTATACTGTCCCTAGTAGCACTAAAATCCATATTAAAAGGTGGATTGCTTGTAATATAATCAAATTTCTTAAATCCAGATCCAGGGTCGTGTGCTGTGTTATAATGGGCCGGTGAATCCAGCGTATCACCTTCAATAATGTTATCAAGACTATTTGTAAGTCCATTCAACATCATATTAATTCTAAGAAATCTTGACGATTTTCCGCTAATATCCTGGGTGTAAACCTGGGCCTTACTTCCAAAAGTACCCTTTCCTAACGCATTAGCTAAATGAAGAACCAGCGATCCTGATCCTGCTGAAGGATCGTATATTTCATAGATCTTATCTTCTACTGGCGACATATTGACTAAAATTTTTGCAATAATGCCGCTGATAACCTGTGGTGTGAAATATTCAGCATATACACCTGCAGCAACATTATAATCCTTTATCAGATATTCAAAGATTCTGCTGTAAAAATCAAAGTTATTCTTAAAAGCTGGCCCAAAATCAAATCTATCCTGGCTTATAATTCCAAAAATACTTTTACACAGACTATTTTTCTTTTCATCAGGTATATCTTTTATGAAATTAGTAAACAAAAGTCTTTTAGATCCGCTTGCAGACTGAATACCAAATTTTTCATTTTCTGGATATTCTGAAATTCTGGTTAATGTTTCTTCAAACAACTTATAAAAATCTTTTTGGTTTACTTTATTAATTAAAAATTGTATTGTATCTTCATATCTAAAAGCAACATCTGCCGGATAAGAATCATAAAATCCTTCAAGTAGATTGTCTTCATCATTCAATATAACGTCTAAATCTATATCAATATCATTTGCAAATTCCTTAAGATTAGATACAAACTTATCATTAAGAAACTTATACAAAAAAACATTAGTAATAATTTCTTCTTCACCTGATTGATTAGCAAGTCCTAAAGTCTGGCATAGTCCCTTTAAATCATCAATGATTTGTTCTATATTATGTTCTAATTCAGTAATTAAAGTCATATATTATCCTTTCTACTTAAATAACTGTATATTCGTATATAGATCTTTAAGTAAGTAATCGTAGTAATCTTTAATATTAGAATACAACTTTTCCTTAATTAAAATCTTCGTAATTTTAGATTTAACTGAATTAACAAAGTTCACCTGTCCCTGAATTGATATAGAATCAGTATTAAGAATATCCTTAATAGCATTATAGGTAATTAATAAAGTATTTTCAATAACAGTTCTATCTACATTATATTTTTCTATGCTATCCTGATAAGTTTTTACAAACGAAAAACTACCGCCATATTTCATAGATAATCTATCGTTTTCTTCGTTAATACCTTTTGCTATATTTAATGCTTCAAGTAATTCATCACTAATTGCATCTAATTCATTTAAATCTTTTATATCTAATTTATTAAATATCTTTTGCAGTAATTCATCAAGTTTTTTAATCTTAATATTATCCCTGTTCTTATTATTTTTTATTTCATTTTGAACCAATTTAACAGTTTCAGAAAATCTTTTAAATTCAGGACTGTCAGGTGATACCTTACCTAAATTTAATATAACAATTTGTGTTTTAACAAATTCATACAGTATTTCAACAACTTCTTTATCTGATAAAATATCCAGGGTTTCAATGCTTTTATTTGACAAATTAATAAAATCAATACGATCTTGTGTTATTTTTCTTAGAAGTCTAATTTTTCTTGAATCAATTTGTAAAGCAAAATCAGACGCACGTGAAATAATAAATTCTGTTTCACATTCCAAAATACCATTAAGCAATCTTCTAATTCTTAACAGGGTATCTTTATTATAATAAGTTAATTGCTTTGAATATTTTTCTAAATTATCAGTATCTACAACATCATCAAGTTCAGATTTATAATTTTTATACTTCTGATTAATATAATTTTTATCTATAACTAACCCACTTAAAGAATCTTCATCTTCACCATTATCATTTAGGTCTTGTTCTAATTCTTTAATATAAGCGTCAATAGTCCTGTCATATTCTTGTCCAATATCTACAAAATCGACTATATAACCATATCTATATATCTTTCCAGTTTTAGATTTATACGGCCTATTTACCCTACTGATAGTCTGTAATAAAGATTGTGCGTGCGGCCCACGTAACAGATACATTTTCTTAAGTCTTTTAACGTCATATCCGGTAGTAAGCATTAAATTTACAATCAACATATCAGGAACAAATGAATTTTTAAATTCATTTTGATTGTTTTTATTAATAATATCTTGTTTTGGCCCTTCATCAGAAATGACTAAACCTGTTATCAATTTAGATTTTTTTTCAAACCAACTATGAATCTTCTTAGCCTGTAAATTAGATCTGCATACGACCATACCGCCGATTGTAGGATCCGAATTTTGCAATCTAAAATTTAAAAAGTCTTTTTCAATAAAATTACACAAACAATTAACATAATCATCTGATTCAAAGACTTCCGGATCATTAAACTTATCCGCTTCTATTTCCAGATTATTATGAATTTCTTTCCTTGCTACTGTATCAATATTTTCCTTTTTAATCCTTAATGTATAACCATCAGCAATAGATTTATCGTAAAAATACTTATGGATATAATCACCAAACTTTAAATTAGACCGTTCCTTTTTACTAAGTAAAGGTGTTCCGGTAAGTGCGATATATATTCCATTAACATCACAAGTCATTAAGTTTTTAAAAAATTCACCTGTACTGCTATAACTTCTATGTGCTTCATCAATAAAAAATATTCTTTGGACATTTACATTATATTCATTTTTTGCTTTTGGTAATTCACCTTCAATTTTATGAATATTAACAACACACACTTCGCCATTATTACTATCGCTATAATTCTTACTTACATTAACATTTAATGCCTTTCTAAAATCTTTCTTATCACGGCAATTTTCAACGATTAGTCCACGGTTTGTAAATTCGGAACTTGCCTGTCTTAACAATTCAAGCCTATCAACTATAAAGAAAAACCTTGTAATTATATTCTTCTTAGCGTAATAATCCCTGATTATTCTATTTGAAAAAGCCGCTAGGGCAGTTTTACCACTACCTTGTGTATGCCAAATAATTCCACCCTTACCGCCATTATCTAATCTTTCAATAATTTTCCTGGTAGCAAAAAACTGTGGATAACGCATTATATGTTTTTGTGGTACTGTTTCCTTAATGTACATAATTCCATACTTAATAAAAAACAAAAATCGTTCTTTATCAAATACAGAAGTAATAAATCTATTACAAGGTGTATCTACATTCAGATTAAACAAAAATTCTTCTTTTTCCGTTTCATCTGCATTATACCCATTATCTATTACTATATTTTTAATAATATTTTCTGATATATTTCTATACTTATATTCAGTGTAATAATTAAAATTATCTTCCCTAAAGAAAGAAAATGATGTATTACTACCATTTGGCGTTGTATAAAAAGAACCCGCTTTTACATCATCAGGATCATCAAGTATATCAGAATCTTCATATTCCATATTATTACTAAATGATATAAATTGTAATAGGTTAAAAAATTTTCTGAAATCAGAATTTTTAAGTCTTTGGTTTATCATTCTATCAAATTCTGCTTTAATACCATTTTCATTATTAGGTTTTTTTACTTCTAAGAATCCCAAAGGAATTCCATTAATAAGAATAGTAATATCAGGCCTAAAAGAACCTGCGTCTGTACCCTTAACAATTTCAAAAGGTAATTCATTTACAACACAAAAATCATTTTTAGAATTATCCAGATCATCTAAATCAATTAATTTTATTCTATTCATGGGATTAATCAACCAATCATAAAATTCTTTTCCAAGATCATTATTTTTTATAAATTGGTTAATTTCACTTAAAATTGATTTAATTTCATCATAAGAAAAAGACCTGTTATTTATTCTTTCAATAGCAGGTTTAAATCTATTAACAAAAATCTTTGTATTAAAATCTATATCTACATCTTCATTATGTAAAGACTGATAATTATAGCCAAGTCTTAGAAAATGAATAGTAGCCGGAATTTTTACCCTGGTATCTTCATTAAACATAACTAAACATCCTTTTCCATAATAGTATAATTATACTACAGAATCAAAGTGTAAAACAACTGACTTTTAACATCTTTTGTAATTTAAAAGCAACAAAAAAAGCCCACCAGGGCTTTTGTGTGTACAATTCATTTATTTATACATACCGTGTGATAAATTAAATGTGTCTTCGTCAATCAACAAGTATAGATCTTTATCAGCACTTTCTAAATTCCAGGTAGTATCAACATATAATGTTTGTCCATTTAATACCACCCTATTCCAGGCGTGTCCGGTAGATGAAAGTTCATTATAACCACTTACATAATCACATTCTATTCCACAAGAATCACATAAACTTTCAAATAATACAGCAAAATGTCTACATACGCCTTTCTTATCATTTAGAAATTTAATGAAATCATTATTATTAGTATATGTTAAATCATATGTAAAATTATTACAAATATATTGGTTGAATAAATAAATGGCTTCTTCTTTTGTTGTGCTATTATTAATTCCTAATTCAGAAATTATTTGTTGAACATATCTATCATAATCATCAATATTATAATTTATATTTGGAAAAACTTTATAATATACAACATTATCATTTCTTGACATAGTATAACTATTAATTGGACTAAAACCATATTTATTATTTACAGAATATATATCAGATGGTGAAACGCTGATTATTCCATTATTATTTACAACTTCTGTTCCTAAAAATTCAGCAAATTCATAAGCACTAAAACTTACGCCATCAGGATTAAGATTTAGAATCTTATCAACTATTTCCATTTCTTTATCAGCATAAATTGTTCCTGTTAATTCAACCATATTTTGATTATTTATATCAGCACGCGCAGGATTAATAAATAAATTCATTGTTATAATTACAGTTAAAAATAATCCAAATAATCTTTTCATAATATCTACTTCCTTTAAATAAATTTCTAATAATATTATGATAGATTACAATAAAAAAGGCTTTAAAATTTATTAAAGCCTTTTCTTTTTAATAAACCAAATTATTGTTATTCCAATTCCAGATAGCCCAAACAAATATATAATATTATTTATATTATCACCTGTTTTAGGAAAATTAGTTTCCTTATCAATTTTAATATCATCTGGATATTTAATATTATCTGTTTTTTCCCAATGTCCTGTATTGGGATTAAATACTTCATCTGGAACTGTTTTATCATAATCTTTATCATAGTATGCATCTATTTTTCCTATCTTATCTTCTTCTGCGGGAACATAATGAACTGGTGTTTTTGTTTCATCATTAGTATCGTTAGTTCCATTCCATCCGCCATTTATAGGTTTATCAGGTACAAAAGGTGTAGCAACAGGTTTATCTTCGATTGGCTTTTCATCTGGAATATGTGTATTTATTATATCTATTGTGATTACTGTTATTTCCGGCTTTTGTGCGTCTGAAGGTGTTGCTACTTTATCAGCATCAGAAGGTGTGGCCACTTTAAATTTATCATTATCTTCGTCTTCTACTTCTGAAGGTGTGCTAATTTCTATATCTTCATCAGGATTTGTTGCATCGCTGGATGTTGCAATATCAGAAGGAATATCTGGAACAAAACTTTCATCACCAGCATCATTTGTACTAAATAAAGATATTTCTGTACCATTAGATCGTTTAACATTAGAAGAAGTGGCTATATCATTTGCAAATACAGAATTCAAGTTAAAAATAAGAAAAGATATAATCAATAAGATACATAATTTATTTTTTCCTTTCATATCAATCACCTTCATTTATTGTATAACCACTAACAGGTTTTTCTGAAAACATATTTATATTCCAATAACATTTTGTTGTCTTAGTCCAATTTTCATTATTATTTACAGTAATTTCATAGGTATGAATTAATGCTTTTTCTTCATCGGTTAATTCGTTATAAGACTTATCTGAAACTAAAACACAAGGTTTAACTACGTTCCTACCAAAACTTATATCTGATTGCGATAAATTTATATCTTCAGCAAGGATTAAATAATAATTATCGTACCCATTTAATTCTTCATCAAAGTTAAATGCAGATTTATAAAGCGTTTTATTATTTCCTATATCATAATCTGTTCCAAAAGGTATATTCAGATATATATAAGAATCATCATAATTGAAATAATAATATTTATCTTCATACTTATAACATTCATAACCGATTAAAGTTATTTCATCAGGTCTTATTCCATCCCTGTCGTTATCATCATTCCAGGTTTTATTTATTTCTAAATTATAATTTCCTTCGTATTTATTAACAAAAATAAACACATTTGAATCAATATCAGATATAATATATTCCTGTGTAACACTATATCCATCAGGTACAACTTCTTTTATATATTTTTTATATCCGTCAAAAAAGAAATTTATAAAATCTTTGTATTCATATTCACTTGAATCCGGTAAAGTTGTGTCATAAGTACTTTTAATTAAATCATATCCATCACTAAAACTATCGCCAGTAATATAATGAAACATTGTAAATGGATAATAATAACCGATCCAATCTTGTATTTGATTATGAATTTCTTTACCTTCTTCATAAACGGTAAATGTATGTGTATAATTGTCTATATTATCAAAACTGTCTTTTTCTACCTTTAATAAGTACCAAAAATCAGGATCAGGATTATCTACATACTTAACAGGAATTCCAGTAGTTCCATCTTTTAAAGTAAGTAATCGTGTATTTAGATTCCAGGTTGCTTTTTTTAAATAATCTTCATCATATGGTATCTTTTCAAAATCTATAAAATAGCAATTTTCTTCATCTATTTGTTTAAAATAGCACACTTTAAAATCTAAAGAATCAGGTCTTTTATTATATTTATCATTATCGTCGTCCCATACTTTTTTTACTGCAAAACGATAAGGATCTGCACTATAGTCTGGTACACCAGGCGCACCAGCAAAAGAAATTATTGTAGGAATTAGCATTAAACAAATCAAACATAAGGATAATAATTTTTTAAAATATTTTTTCATAATAATCACCTATTTAATTTAGGACATAGATAATAAGTATCTATGCCCTTAGAATTATTCAACAACATATTCTGCTGTATAACCTTCAACTGGAACTTCCTGAACCGAATAAGTGATTAATTCACCGTCTTCATATTTAGGTAAATCAGCAAATTCATATTTCCAATTTGTATCTTCGCTTGCAGTAGCAGTTAATCCAGTATCTTCATTATCAGCAAATAACTTAATAATTACTTCATCAGGTCTTATTCCATCCCTGTCGTTATCATCATTCCATATCTTTGTTCCTTCAATATTAAATGTGTCGGCTGTATGTGTGTTAGTAATAGTAAATCCATTTTCAACATCGCCGGTAATAACAGCCGTATATTCTGAAACAGTTTCTTCTTCTACAGTATAATTAATTTCATATCCGTTTTCATACTTATATAAGTCTTCAAAAGTATAAGTCCAGCCGGTATCTTCTGATAATGTTGTACTAGAAACTAAAGTTTCACCATTATAAAGATTTACAACGACTTCATCAGGTCTAAATCCGTCCTGATCATCATTATCATTCCAGACTTTATTAACAGGAATATCAATTAATTCAGGGCTATGGGTATTTGTTATATTAATAACCTGTGTATCATCTGTTTCGATATTAGAAGGAATATCCGGGACGAAAATTTCATCACCAGCATCATTTGTGCTTGCAAAAGCCGTAAAACCAGATGCAGCCATTACACCGGACATAATTAAAGCAAATATTTTTTTATTAAATTTCATATTAACCACCTTATTTTAAAATTTTTAAACAGCGATTGTTTTTAATTCCAATCACAATTCCATCGAAAGTATCATTAGCAGATAGAACTAAAAAATATTTATTTTTTAACTTGTCTACCAATTTATATATATCAGAATTTTTCATTATGACATTTAAAATTTGAATAGGCTTCCTATCAATTACAATAGAAACTTTCTTTTCATTTCCCTTTGGTAATAATTTAAAGATCTTATCTAATTTGTATTTCATACTACTACCACCTTAATACCTTTTTAATTTTTGTTTTCCAGATTTATAGAATTCAATAACATCAGCATCTGAAAAAGTTAGTTTTAATACACCGTCTACCAATTCATAGCTATCAAGTACAGCCGTTATATAAGATAAATCTTCTATATTATTAATTTCATCTGACTTTGATTTAGGTATAATAATTAAGTCTATACGTTCTGAATGAATGTTTTTCAGCCAATTATAAACTTTTTCTATTTCATCTAATACTATATCGACTTTATATGTTTCATCAGAAAATATATAAGTTTTATTCCCATCTATTGTAAGTTTTACGTATTTACCAATATCATTTTTATAAATCAATCTAACAATGCTATCAGACTGCAGTTTATCAAACACTTCAAAAATTTTATCATTCATAAAATCACCTACATTCGGCATACAGGGAAAACTGTAAGCCCATTTTTTAAATAATTTTGTAATTTACCTAATTGAAAACCATTTAAACTATCAATCTTACCAACTAAATTCAAATCAAAATTTGCAAAGTAATCTACAATTTCTTCCTTAGTACCACAACAAGTATGTAATAACATAATTTCTTTCCAAGTAAATCTTTTTTCATATAGATCCCATAAAGTAGTTAGTACAATATCTTGAATGCCATTTAACAATTCAATTAGTCTATCATCTGTAATATCTTTAATTTTAGAAACAGCGACAGCCTTTAAATTATTTTTATCAGTGATAGATTTTACAACCAATCTACATAAAACACTTGTAAAAGTATCATCATAATCTTCTATCCTTTCAAACAATAAGTTTTCTGCATAAGCTTGAATTACAGATAAATAAAATGTCCTAATACTTATATCTTTTTTTATTATCAAAACCTGATTTTCCAAATCCAAATAAAAGTCTGTACCTATATCATCTTCCATAATAGAAAAGCCAGTTTTTGATTTAAATTCATTAATCATAAGCAATTTTAAATCAGGTGTATTTAAAATCTTATCAAAGCGTTCTTCTTTATCGGATTTAATATTATTAGACACATCAAATAGAATTACTTTATTCTTCTTTAATTCATCAGAAACAATATTATCTTGATATACTACATACGGCTTACAGCTATTCGGGTCAACATTTAATTTCTGTAAGGTTTTAAATGTAGTCAATTGAATACCTGGACAACCGCCCTGTTTAAATAGTAAAAGAATATTATCTAAGTCAAAATATATTTGATCTGCCATAAAATCTAAAAATTCTATAAATCTATTACCTTCAATTATATTTCTAACCATAGTAATCACCCGTATAATTCTTACACTAATAATTTATTTCAATTTTAATAATATGTAAGTAATTTTGCATTATTTCTAAAGCCAATATTACATAATACTATTAGGTAATAATTTAAATAAGGATATGGTGAATATTATGAAATATAAAGCAAGTGAAAAATCATTAAAATTAACAGAATTAGCAGTTAAATATAGGGATGGTGATCAATCAGTAAAAGATGAATTCTTTTCAGAATTATACAAATATTTATATGTAATATGCAAAGGAAACGTGTTGAATCAAAATTTAAATGATACGATTTCAGATGTGCTTTTACAAGTACTACAAATTCTACCTAATTATGATGAAACAAGATCACAATTTACTACTTACATTCAATTTAGAATAATAGATTCAATAATAGCTACAAATAAATCGACTGAACAACCAGGGCTATATTTAAGTAAATTAGCAAAATCAATTTTAAAAAACAATAAATTTATTGAATATCAATATAGTAATGATTCAAAAGATTATAACAGTATTAAAAATAAAATCAAAGAATTGTACCCTAATCTTTCAGAAGTACAAATAAAACACATACTGCCAAGCATATATAATTACATATATAACCAAAACAGGATTAAAACGCCAGAAGACGGACAACTAACATTAGAAGCTATACCGGAACAAAAGACCACTGAAGATATAGTTATTGATAATGAAAATAAAAGAATGGCTTATAAATGTTTAAATTTGATGGAACCAGAAATAAGATCTGCTGTAATAAAAATTTTTGGAATAGATTGTGATAAGCAGACTATAACAAAAGTTGCTGCCGATATGAATTTTACAAGACCAGCTTTAACACAAAAAATCAATGCTGCTTTTGCTAAAATTCGTGATATAATTGAATTAGAACAAATATCAAACATCATTAAGAAAGGGTTAGTATTTTCAGGAATTATTATTTTTATATCATTATTTATATAATAAAAGACAGGAATTACCTGTCTTTTTCTATATCCTTATTCTTTTTAATTAGGCTTTCAAATTCCAGTTGATTTTCTACTGTTCTAGCAATATATTGTATGCGTTCGTCCCTTGCAATTCCAAGCATACCGCCTTTACTTACCCAATCTTTCATTGATCTAATATCTTCTTCGACATTACGTTTATTTGATCTGGGATTATATGTTTCTTTTTCCTGACCGTTAGGAAATAATTTATATACCCTAAATGGATTTGTCTTAGCTACTTCAAAACCGACCGGCAGCATACCCTTCCAAGTATAACCATATCTATACATATCATCATAAGTCAGATTAGGATCTGGTGGCGTATCATATTTTTCTAAAAGCCCTACTACCCTATCTATATCATTATTGCCTGTATGTTTATATTTATCATATATACCATCAATCAAATCAAGTATAATAAGGTCACGTTTATTTTCATCAAATGGCCTTTTTGGTATAGTATCGGCTATACTTTGTGCTAAATAATAAGGGTAATCACTTAATAATTCAATCATAATTAATACCTACCTATAATTTATTCTATCTTAAATATCATAAAAAAAATAGCCTGATCGTAAGACCAGACTACTTATTTAACAATTAATTTCTTAATAAATGTAAATGGCAGTTTAATAATCATAAAAGCCAAAAGAAATGCACCACCAATATAAAAACCAACAGCGCATATAATTGACCATACTAATTCCAGGAAAGAAAAAGCAACTTTTCCTATTTGAATTAGTATTAAAATAATCATTGTTATAAATACAACAGCCATTAAACCAATTAGAATATTTTCCAACATAAAATCACCTTACCCTTTTTAATAATTATAGATCATATAATTGATTAAATCCAGAACTTATTTCTTAAGTTTATCTAACTACAGGAATTTAGGATAAGATAATTTTACAAATTATGAATCCTGTTTTGCCTTAGATTCAATATAACGATTCTTCGCTTCTGTATATTGAAAATAGTTAAATAACGCTAAGTTGATCAAAGCTGATACTGATACTGCCCTTTCCTTAGCCATAGTATTAAGTCTATCTTTTACAACTGGATCCGTCTTAAATGTAATTGATACTTTTTCTTCTACCATATAGTATTCCTTTCTTAATCTTATATTGTCTTACATAGTCTTACTATATCGCATCTTAAACTTATTGTCAATATCAACCTATAAATAATGAAGGATCAATATAAGGTCTAATCCAATCACCATCAACTGTACCATATTTAATTCCATCATAAAATTCTTCTGTTGTTTTTAAAAAATAAGTAGAAGGATCAGTTTTTGTTTCATTAAATGTAGTATCAAAATAATACCAGCAGCCGTTAATATAAATTGCGTTCCAGGCGTGTCCATTACCAACAACAATTTTACTATCAAAATGCCAGCAATCCATTGTATTTGAATAATCTGAAAGACCAGTATTACAATTAAAAGGAACATATTCGGCCATCATAGTAAATAGATTAGCAAATCCTAAACAGCTAAACTTTCTTGTAGTAAGCCCAGTTATAGCAAAGTTAGACGTTGGTAAATTCACTTCATATTCCATATTATTATAAATCCAGTCATTGATAAGTCTTAAAGCAGTAATTCCATCTGTACCGGCAGGAACTATATCAGGCATATTAGCTTGAAGCCAATGTTCCATATAATCATTTTCATTAACAATCCTGTCTATATCATCATCATAAATAATAAATGAATACTTACCATTATCATAAATACAAGTTGTATTATTAAAACTTGCTTTACTATATTTTTCATTTAACCAATTTCCTAAATCAACATATGCTTCTTCTACAGTTGAAAATTTATCATCTGTTCGCCAATAATCATAGCTTGAATTATAAATAAGTCCTGAATAATCAAATTCATCATTTGCAAACACAAAAATATTGAAGCCAAACAACAATACAAAACACATTAAAATTGCACTAAATATATTTTTAATTTTTTTCATAATAATCACCTGTTAAATAATTTATCTAATAATATTATGCAAGATGGAATAATAAAAAAAGCCCTAATTAAGGGCTTCATTAAAATTCTTTTATAAAATTATCTACAACTGTTTTTGTATCATTTTTTATATAAAAACCGTATTCAGAAACGATACTTGAATCGGAATATGTGCAGGCTTCTTGATCTGCTATAACAGATAGATTAATTATTTGTCCATCACTATTCTTTTCAGGCTTATAATTAAAAACAAAAATTAAATCTGTTTTATCTATGCTATATGGATCTACATTTTTTGAAATAGCACTAAATTTAAACCCAGTATGATATTTACCTGATTCTGCTATTGATGTACGGATAAGATCATCTTCTGATTCAATATAATTTTCATAATCATAAATATCATTACTACCTACTAAATAAGCATAATATGATTTACAATAACCTTCACTAAAATCAAAATTGAATATATTCTTTATATAACTTGCAACGCAACTACCATTATTTTCTGTATAATATGTTAATGGGAATTTTACTTTAATTAATTTGTATATAGTTTGTCCTTCAGCGGTAATACTAATATTGTTTATTTCTGAATCATCACTATAATTATACCAAGTATCATCATTAAAAACGGAACCCATATCATAAATATTGTTATTATCAGGAAAGGTTATTAAGTATAATGGATTATCTTTAATATTTAAACTGCTAAGATTAGTGCTACCACTTATATCTAATGTTTTAATATTATTATTAAAGCAAATTAAAGTGGATAAATTTAAAGCCGTTAAATCTAATTCTGTTAATTTATTATTAGCACAACTAAAATTTTCTAATTCAAAATTTTCATCAAAAACAATATTTTCTAATTCATTTGAATAACAGTATAATGTATTTAGTTTTTCTAATCCACTTATATCTAATGAAATTAAATTATTTCCAGAACAATCTATAGTTTCCAGATTTTTATTATTTGATAAATCCAATTCGGTCAAACCACAATTTTTACAGTCAAGTTCAATTAAATTTGTATTATTTGATAGGTTTAATTCAGTTAAATCACAATAATTACAGTCCAATATTTCAAGTGCTGTTAAATATTCAATCCCTGTAAAATCAGAAATATCACTTGCAATTATATAAGTTCCATTATTACTTTCTATTTCATCTTGACTAAGCCAACCATCATGATCTTGGTCTAAAATTTTTATATCATCCCTAAAATTATTGTCTGGAAAGTTTACTTCATTAATTTCCACTATTTCTATTTTAAAATCAAAGCCGCTATCGTTTAGTAATGAAGTATCTGATTTTTGAACATTAGAAGGTGTAGCAATATTATTTTTTTCTAGAAATTGTGTTTTTATAATATTACTTTGTGTCGCTGTCCTATTTGCATCACCTTCAAATATCAAATTTAAAACAGTATCTTGATCAGGATATGTTAATTCATCTTGTTCATCTACAAATTCAAAATCATTATTTTTATCTGATTTTAA
>CALVLC010000083.1 GCA_944336335.1 uncultured Bacilli bacterium
CACGAGCTGCAATGAAATCTTTACGAGTTCTATTAGAGTCAACGATTGCAGATATCATGTTCTGTGGAACATCTGCATAGTTTGCCAGAAGCTGCTTGGTATCCTTAGGCAAGCAGTATCCACCATACCCAAAGGAAGGATTATTATAGAAATCACCGACACGAGAGTCAAGGCAGACGCCCTTAATAATTTGCCGCGTATTAAGTCCTTTCATTTCCGCATAGGTGTCAAGCTCATTGAAATATGCGACACGAAGCGCAAGGTATGTATTAGCAAAAAGCTTTACAGCCTCTGCCTCTGTAAAGCCCATAAACAGAGTATCGATATTTTCCTTGATAGCGCCTTCCTGAAGCAGTTTTGCAAAAGTATGCGCTGCCTCTACCAATCGCCGATCGTCTAAATCAGTGCCAACAATGATGCGACTGGGGTATAAATTATCATATAATGCTTTTGATTCTCTCAGGAACTCAGGGCTGAAAATGATATTCTTATTTCCTGTCTTTTCTCGAATACTCCTTGTATATCCAACAGGAATGGTCGATTTAATTACCATGATTGCGTCAGGAGCATATTCCATAACCAAGCCGATCACGTTCTCGACTGCTGACGTATCAAAAAAGTTTTTCTTACTATCATAATTAGTAGGCGCAGCAATAACCACAAAATCCGCATCTGTATAGGCTTCTTTTACATCCAATGTAGCCGTCAGATTAAGATCCCTCTCAGCTAGATATTTTTCAATGTAGTCATCCTTGATCGGGGACTTGCGCTGATTTATCAGTTCAACCTTCTCCGGAATAATATCAACTGCCATCACTTTATGATGCTGCGCCAACAGCGTAGCAATAGAAAGACCGACATAACCGGTTCCGGCAACCGCAATTTTCAAGTCCTTAAATTCTCTCATAATCATCTTTCTCCTCCCAGGAAACATACCTCTATCATTTGTATATGAATTTTACATATAGGACTTCTTATACCACTCAGCGAATTTTCGAAGTCCTGTTCTCAAATCTGTACTTGGCTTAAACCCAAAATCATGCTCCAACGCAGATGTATCTGCATAGGTCACCGGCACATCTCCCGGTTGCATCGGAACAAGCTCCTTGTGCGCATCGAAATCATAATCCTTCGGCAGCACTCCAGCCCTTACCAATTCCTCGCTCAATATCTGCACGAAGTCCAACAGGTTTTCGGGATGGTTGTTGCCAATGTTGTAAAGAGCGTAAGGCGGAACTGGAAGCCCATCTTCACCGGTTACCTTGTCAGGAGCCCTGCTCATCACCTTTTCCACGCCAGTCACAATGTCATCGATATATGTAAAATCTCGTTTGCAGTTTCCATAGTTGAATATCTGGATAGTCTTACCAGCTCTTAACTTATCGGTAAAGCCAAAGTAAGCCATATCAGGCCGACCTGCAGGGCCATATACTGTGAAGAATCTCAAACCAGTTGATGGAATATTATATAGCTTCGCATAAGCGTGAGCCATCAGTTCGTTTGATTTCTTTGTGGCTGCGTAAAGAGAAACTGGGGTATCCACCTTATCATCAGTGCTATATGGGACCTTTTTATTGGAACCGTAAACAGATGAGCTTGATGCATACACCAGATGTTCCACTGGTGTATTTCCTTCGTCATAAGAATGGCGACAGGCTTCCAGGATATTGTAGAATCCAATCAAATTCGATTCGATGTAGGCGTCAGGATTAATGATGGAATAGCGTACACCTGCCTGTGCAGCAAGATTTACAATAACCTGTGGTCTATACTGCTCAAATACTCTATTAATCTGCTCCTTATCCGCAATATTTCCTTTGATAAACGTAAAGGACGGGTATATGGACAGTTCCGAAAGCCTTGCTTCCTTTAACCGAACATCATAATAGTCATTCATATTATCGATACCGACTACTGTCACATCTTTCACCACATCATAAAGATGCTTTACAAGATTTGAGCCAATGAAACCAGCTGCTCCTGTCACAAATATAGTTTTCTGGTATAAATCTACACAACTCATGCTATTACGACTCCTTTATTCCTTCTGAAAAAAATCCCAAAGCGAAATTATTTAATTCAACTACCTATTTATTTTTGCTTTTCTCACATCAAATTTTTCATAGTAAAGTAACAATGTTTTAGACACTACGTCATCCCAGTTATACTTATCACAGATATATTTTGTCGCTTCTTCTCTGTATCGTCCAACCTGCTCAGGATGTTGGAATAATTCTTCAAGTTTCTGTTTTAGAGACTCTACACTACCTCGCTGGAAAAGCACGCCTTTATCTTCCAAAACCTCTGCACACTCAGCAATATCGGAAGCCAGGCAGCAATTCCCGTAACTCATCGCTTCCAATAGACTGAGGGGCATCCCCTCCAAATCGCTTGGCAAGCAATATACATAGGCATTGCTATATAATTCCGCCAGCATATGTCCTTGTACAAACCCGGTAAACAATATTCGCGGATCATCCGCAGCGAGCCTTGTAAGCTCCTGCATAAATTCATCTGAATCAGAGCTGCCACCGGCAATGACTAACTTTTTATCTGTGTCAATCTGTTTGAATGCCTTGATCAAATACTGGATTCCTTTTTCTGGAACCAACCTGCCCAGGAACAAAATATAGCTGTCTTTATCAAGACCGTACTTTTCTTTAATCAGCTTTGCCGGCAGCACATTGGGGCGTCCAACCCCATTGGGGATAAACACCGTTTTTCTCCCATATGTATCAGCAAAATATTGCTGCACGCCTCTACTTAACACAATAATCTCGTCCGCATAGCGAACGGCATTTTTCTCACCGAGCAATATGTATTTTCTAGCGAATTTATTCCACTTGACTGACCTTCTGTGATCCAAGCCGTGGATAGACACTATCACTCGCTTCCCAAATAATTTGGGCAACCAGCACATAGCTGCTGGACCTTCTGCATGGATATGTACCACATCATATTTCCCGAGGGCACATGCAAGAGCTGCGAAAAAGCTGGACGACACTGCTGCAAGTCCTTTTCCATTTATGGTTGGGACTGTTTTGAGTTTTACACCCTCACATTCGCGTAGTTTTTTCCCATCAAACTCTTTCCCGCTCACATGATGACCGCCACGGTTATAACAGGTCACCTGATGGCCAAGCTTCACCATACGAGTGCTAAGTTCTTCAACCACAACTTCGATGCCACCCTCTCGGCTCCACCGCTTCTGTCCGAACATTGCGATCTTCAACTTCTTTGTTTTCTCTGCCATCCTTACTTTGCTCCTTGCTAAGTCACTTTCTCATCTTGTCATACTCAAACGACTTTTGCCTTCACTGCTCATGAAGCCAGTTATGATTTTATCAACAATAAAGGCAAACACGAAAATTAGCCTGTCGAAGATTCCCTCATGGGAATCCATCGGCAGGCTTGACTGACCTCCTTCTTATTCAATTTCTGTCCTTACATTTTGGGTAAATGATGACGGAGCAGCACCGTAAAACCTGTCTCAAGGTTCGACTGACTGCTGCTCATCATCCCGAACAGAAATTGAGATCAATCAGTCAAGCCGCCAAAACCCTTGATTTATCAGGCTTTTTTCCGGTTGTCTCTATTATTTCACAAGCTCCGAGCATTGCTATATTCAAGCTTTTTTGTTCTCCCATCCTTTGTCCACTCCTCACATTCCTTGCGGCTACTTTCCAGGCTCCAATCGCCTTTTATTGGGCAGGAAAACGCCCACAATCCTGATTTTTAAATTTTTTCGTCTCAAACACGACAAACAGCGGGTAGACTTTCGTCCATCCGCTGCGGCATTACTACCCTCCTTAAGTCGGCCAAAAATGCCCTGTCTACGGGCTTTTTGCTCACTTTTCTGGGTAAGAAAATATGAACAATATCAGCGAGCCATAGGGTC
>CALVLC010000084.1 GCA_944336335.1 uncultured Bacilli bacterium
TGTATGACGTGAAGGACAACTATAACTTCTCATCGACTGAACCGGTATTCCTGACCTCTCGATATCCCAATATTTTGATGCAGTGGAACCAGGGTATCGGCAAGGGAGCCTCTTCCTGGTTGGGTGCATTCAACAGCAAGGATTTGTTCAAAGTAGCCATCCAAATGCTGGATGACCCCAACTGTAAAGTGGATATCTATCCGGATCTTCCGATCCCGGCACAAATCATCAATAAGTCCAAACTGAAGGGTTGCTTCGATAAGACGGATTTCAAAGTCCAGATCAGAGCACCTTATGAAGTGGTGACGTATCAGAGAATGGAGAACGGACATAAGGTGAATGTACATTCCCTTGTGTTTACCGCACTGCCGCTCTCTGTGATTGGAGCAACGGTCAAGAAGCAGATCGTTGACATTCGGATGGAAGATGAGAAGACTGGAATCAAACGCCTCCCGGAAGTAGTGGCTGTCCATAGTGTTGCGGATGACAAGTCTCCGGGCGGTATCCAGTTCATGGTGGAATATGAAAAGGGATATGATCCCCATGTGTTGGCGGAGAAGCTATATCGAATGACTCTGTTGGCAAAGACCGTTGGTGTACGGTATATTCTCATCACGGATAACCAGACGCTGGAGTTCACTCCGAGAAAGATCATGAAGCAGTGGATCGCACAGCGGTTTGATCAGAAGCGTCGTTTGTTCCACCAGAAGGTATTGCAGGCAGCCAAAGATCGAGCTCGACTGGAAGCCATTGCTACGGTATTGGATGCTAACAATATCGATCTGGCGATCTCCATCATCCGAAAATCCAAGAGCAAAGCAGACTCTGTGGAAGCCCTTCGGAAACAGTTTGGGTTTACAGAATTCCAGGCTAAGATGGTTCTGCAGGTTCGTTTGGAGAATCTCCCCAAGATGAGTATCGAGGAGACTCTGAAGGAACGAGACAAAGCCATCGCCGATTACAAGTATTATCGATCTCTGCTTATTGATGAGGACAAGATCAAGGGGATCATCAAGGACGAGTTGGAGGATGGCCTGAAGAAATATGGGAAACCCAGAGTGGCTCCGATCTTCAATCTGGAAGAAAGTACCGTTGAGGACGAGAAGCAAGAGAAGTGGATCTTCTATAACAGCGAGACCTATTACTGTCTGACCAATCTGGATGAGATGAAGACCATCTCGGATAAACTGGACAAGTCTTTCCGGATGATCAATATTCAGAATAATGATTTTGTCATCTTGGTCAATAACAAGAGCAAGATCCAGGTTCTGAATGGGTTTGCATTTACTGCGAATACACAGGGCATCTCGTTCAACGCAATGGGAGCAAAGAACGTTGTTCGAATTCTTCCGTATCAAACTTCGGAATATACCGATGTGGTAACCCTGACTGCAGAAGGCTATGGGAAACGAATGTCTTATGCGGAAGTGAATAAGAGTAACGTTGGTTCTCTGGTCAGTATCAGCGGTACAGATCAACTGGTGGATGCAATTCCGATCAAAGTGGATAACTATGAAAACACGGTTATTGGAATTGCAAAGGGATCCGACTTGTATTACGTGAAGCTGGAGGACTTCCCGAAATTGAAGCGGGCATCTGCTGGTAACCACGTAGTCAAGGGGGTTAAGGATCTGTCTGACGCAAAATTGTTCGCTATGGATCTGGATCACATTGATCAAATTATGATCTATGGCGAGTCCGGTTATGTGAAGGCAATGGATACCATGTACTTGGCTTTCAATAAACGGAAGACAGCTTCGATCTCTCTGGGCAAGAGAATCATCGGTGTGGTTGGGTTGTCTCCCAAGACGGATCTCTCTATGATCGATAATCGTGGTGAAACCAAGCTGGAAGTCGTCGTCGGTAAGACAGTCCAGTTTACCACCGATCGTGGTGAGAGTCAGAAGTTCAAGCTGACCAGTTCCATTGGGAATCCGATCAAGGTCTTCAAGAAGACCAAGAACGATTTCTATCTGTTGTCCAATTCGTAAACCATTGGGGAGTAGCTGGAGATGATCTGGCTACTCCCCATACATATTTAAAAGAGGTGTTTCATTAATGGATCATACGACACTGAATGATGCTCTGGATAAGCTGAAGGCTCGTGGGTATACGGTTACAGAGGTACAGTATCCAGAGATCAGAGGAACCAATGACATGGACAATCCGCTGGTGATTGTGGAATGTCCATGGTATCATCGGATCAATACCACACCTCGTATGTGGGCACATCTGCACGCGAAAGAGGCTAAGCTTGCCTCGAAGAATGTGTACTGCTACAGCTGTCGGTTCAGCTTCTCCGAGGATCATCCCCAGGATGTCGAGAGTCTGGAGAAGATTCTGCAGAGACGGTATGAGTATCTGCTTGGTTGGGCAAACCGGTTGAGCACGGTCAAACCCAATACCAATGAGTCTAAGAGAAGGATGGGTCGAAAGAAATGATAATTCCCGAAAGAACCGGTTACAATGGATTCACCTTGGAATGTGATCGATGGATCGTTGATGAACTGAATGACATCAAAAACGAAGAGCTCACCAAGACAAAGCTGTATCTGGATTACACCATCTTCCGGGATGGCTATTATCTGGTGCCGTTTCGTCTGTTTGGTGCAACTCGTGGATATGTTGCACTGGATGAAGAAGGAGTCATCAAGGACATCCAGTTCTACAAGAACTGCTTTGATTCAAAAACCAGGTGCTATCGGGAAGGCGTCATGTTTGCCCGTGTGAATTACATCGGGAAAATGGATGTCAGCCTGTTGGCTGAAGTGAAATCGATGTTTGAGTAAATATGTGGGAGAGTGGGCAGATAAGCCCACTCTCCCATTTCCGGTTTGAAACAAAATCGAAAGACATATTATAACAGTAGAAGAGATCGAGAATCTCTTAAATTAAAGGAGGAATCTAGTATGTTCAAATTCGTGAAAGATGTCCTGGGTCGTGTGGATTACAACTGCCGGAAAGTATCGGTCTATACCAAGCCGGTGATGACTGATCTGGCAGCATCTGCTCACCTCCAGAAGACCAAGATTGGAATGGCGGTGAAGCCGATCTTCAAGAAGTAAGATCTGCTTCTCATGTCGGATCCAAGGAGGTGAACCCATGGGGACGGATATCGATCATGAGAGCTATGGCATTTAATGTAGAAAGGATGATAACATGATATTCAAAGTAAAACGTGGAGAGTTGAAAGCTCTCTGCAATTTCCAGGAAGTGCTTGTTGATGCGAATCTCATCGAGAGCACTTCCACGGTCTTCAAGGATGCACTGACTATCGCAGAGAAGACCAACAAGGCAATCCAGATCGAGATTCCGGATGAAGTCATTCGTCAGTTCGTTGAGCTGATGGATCGGGATCAACTGGAAGAGATGCTTGGTCAGTTCAATGAGAAGATGAACGACTTCTCGAACTTGACCGTAGCTCAGATCCACAGTCTTCCGATTGCAAAGCGAGTCAATATCCCGATCAAGAGTGAGGAAGATCTCCAGATGGCGAAAGAGGATCATCCTCTGGATATCCTTACTCGGCCGGTGGAGACCAACACATACGGCGTGGTGAGTTCTTCGTTGTACAAAAAATATGCAGTTCTGGTGGCTGCCAAAATTGACAAAAACGGAAAGCCTCTGAAAATTTATGATATTCGGGTTCCGAATAAGCCAGAAATCCGTTTGGATGATTTGACCGAAGTAGAAATCGACGCGATCTCTCGCCCGTGGCGATACAATGGTCATTATCGTTTTGAACGGCATTATACGTTGGCTGAGGCCAGGAAATCCATGCTGGAAACCTTCGAGGAGTATTACCAGGATCAGTTGAAGGTGAACTCCAATCCGGATCACTGGGACCAGGATTCTCTTTGGAGAAAAGAAGGAGTTCCGGCGTTCTCTGATAACAAATGGAGAGGGAGGGATGAAGAATGAAACTCACAATCAATGCATGCCAGGAAAACGAGGTTCTGGCCAAGCTGTTTCAAGCAGCGGCCGATGGCGACTATATCAAAGCCACCCCGGCCGAGGATTCTCTGAAGGTGAAGATCAACAGTTTGGTCTTTATCAGTATGCTGAACACACTCGGGGATGAGATTGATGAAATCAAGTCCGCCGAAGGAACTGAAACGTTCTTCAAGCAGATCGATCACCTGATCGATTCTGCCGTGATCGTTCAGTAACGACAAGGGAAACGTACCGGGGGAACTCGGTACGTTTCTTTTTTGCTCAAATTGCTCCAGAACGGAACAACGCTATAAAAGCGATGGGTGGTGAAATAACATGCTAAAAGAGGAATTTGGCGATCGAATCGCCAAAGCACTCACACCAGCTATAGTGAATAAGCTGGATAAAGGAATTAGTGATTATATCGATCGCAATAACGAAATATTGATGACACTGGATATGTCTCAGCGTTATTCTTTTGCAGATGCTGATCGTGCATTACTCTACAATGCGGTTAGTATCTCAGAAGCAGAGATGAAACATGCCATCTCTCAGTCCAAAGCAATCTACAAGGGAAATAAAATTCAGTCGAATCCTTTTTATCTGCTGTCTTTTTTGGTTGTGCGTCATTTTGCGATCAAGAAAGATGATGAGCATGCAAGACGGATTATCCTGTATATGTCTTTGATGATGTATACTTCTGCACACAAAGGTGTCTTCAAATATAATGCGAATAAACAGATCATGGATTATACCATTGCTCACTTGTCCAGAAACTTCTATCTGAGACAAGTGACTTCTTTGTATGCATTTTTAGAAGATAATGCTGCAACGGTATACAATACATACAAAGCTCGGTTGATCAACGGAACCGATACCGACTTGGCATACATCACAGATGCATTGTGGCATCGAGTGAAGAGTAAACTGCAAGCCATTGGTGAACAGTATTACAAGAATCATCGGAGCGGAAACTATCTGAACGCAGATACTGATAACTACTCAGAAGATGATTATCGAGAGATCGATAACAACTCATTCATTATTGATCGGGTAGTCAACAAGACATATACAAAGCTGATCAATCATCAATATGATAACAGATTGCTGAAGTATGCAATCACCCAGTCTGATGTTTCGTACCAGAAGCTAAAGAACCTCATTGAGGATATCATTGACTCGGATGATGGAGTTCGCAAAGTAGTCTCTTCCATCGTTGAATACTATGCTTTGGCCTCTGGGAAGAGCTTGGACTATATTGGTCGAGGTGACTTCATTGTCTATATGAAGACAGCGTATGGTACCAATACTGACACCCAACAGATGGCGGAGATCAAAAACCAAATCGATAAATGGCTGTCTGATAATATGTACAAGTATGGTCGGGCAAATTTCGGCAAGACGGTACGTCAGTCTTATCGAAAATCTGTTTACATGTTTTTTGTTTTCATGATTAACATGGAAGCAAAAGCATAACAAATTGAAAAGAAAGGATGTCATTCTCGTTATGGCTGAAACATTCAAAAATATCAAGTTCCTGACCGAGAAAGAGAACTCTGTCATGTGGCATCTGTATGCTGCACAGAATTTGTTCAGTGAACTTTGTGCAGATGAGCCGCAGGATTCTTCTGATACCTATAACTTTGGTCACTATGTAGACGCTGCCAAGGGTGCAGTATTGCTCCGTGGTGCTCGTAGGATGGATCCGGATGCACTGCTTCCGAAGAAACCGGAAGATCCTCTGACCATCACCAATCCTCTGATGGATGGAACCATTCCGATTGTTTATTGCGGTGGTCACAATACTGGAGATCCCGTAATGCATCAATATGAGACAACATCTACTGCTACTACCGAGGATGTGATTCCGGATGACGCTGAGGAAGGAGATTGAGACTGCAATCTATGAGATGTTGGATGATGCAGATCCGTCTGGAGCAAATACCGCTCGGATGAAGAATCTGTTTTCACCGATGTCTGATAAGCAGTTTTATCAATACATGGATCGTTTCTTCAACGATCCCGATATGAACTATACGGTAACCTATAAACCCTATGAGAATCCAGTTACGGTTGAGTTCATTGAAAAGTTGTGTGGAAAGTATGGAATTCCTCTGTATGAATATGTATATAAGCCGTTTTTAACCATGGATCAAGAAGATCCTCCGAGAACGGTTCATAAACAGCTCGTACTGGATGTTCCGGTAAAGCGATTGAAACAGATGGTTCAGGTAAAGAACCATGCTGCGGTTAACCCGACCAAAGTAGATCCTCGTATGGGTCAACCAACTGGACATGATCGGGTGGCCAGAATCACACAACCTGAGTTGTATTCTCTGATTGCACAAAACCAATACAATGCCGCTGTGGAATCCTATGGTCCTATGTCGGATGATTTGAAAGCACAACATGATATGGAACGTGCTATTCAGAAAACAGGTGAAGTTGAGATGGCTGATATGAAATCAGATCCCATCGATCGGGTTTCTATTAACACCATTGCATACTATCTGTATGGTGGAGGAATTGCAACCAATCTGTTGGATCAGAGTGGTTATGTCCTCCCCATCACACAGAAAGCGCGAGAAGAGAAATCTTCTACGATTGACAGAAAGGATGTGTAGCGATGAAAAACCTCTCCCGGGAAGAGGTACAAAAGCAGATGTATGAAGCTCTTCATTCGTCTGCGAATCCGGAGTTTTTGACTGAAGTTGCAATGCCTTTGGTCCATCAGCCGGTAAATCTGTCCAACACGAAGAATACGAACGAGGACAGAAACTCTTCCAAATGATTCAACCTATAAATGACTACCTACCCATAAAACGGTAGGTAGTCATTTTATTACGTTTAAAATCGAGATACAAATTATATTGGTAGACCCTAGAAAGGAGTAAGTAAACACAATGGAAATGCAAAAGAAAATCTATTATGTAGGTACAAATGCACAAGAGTTCCGGAAGAACATATTCCGGAAGTATATGTTCCTGATGGCTGTCGCATTAACTTTGATCTGCACAGTCGTCGGCTATGCGATGTATCAAATCATCGATCACTACGAATCGCAGATTGCAACCATGCAAGCGCAGTTCGAAGTACAACTAACTGAGCAAGTAGGTGCAGTTGAGACTCGTTATAAGGCTGAGGTCTCCAATCTGAATGCTCAGATCGATCAACAAAACGTTGTTATTGAAGCGATGGAAAATACACTGAACCAAGAGCGAGCAGATTCTGCAGAGGTCTTTGAGATGGCTCGAAAGTATTGGTACGTGTTCCGAGATGCTCCTGACAACAGCGGATTGACCATGGATGATATGGTCTATCTGGATAGTCTTTGTAAAGAAAGAGATCTGAATCCGCATATTATGTGGTGTATCTATGATAATGAATCTGGGTATACCGAAGTCATTGACAATTATTCTGGTAGTTCGGCTCGTGGACTGGGTCAGGTATTGAAATCCACTGGTGAGTCGATCTACGAAAACATACTGCAACTTGGTACATATTCCCACGAATATGCTTACGACGCACAGGTCAATATGCAAATTACTGTGGAGTTAATCGATCGTAACATAAACAGTGGTTTATATAACGCTATCGCACTTTACTCCGGCGATAGTTCAGGCGGTTACTATAATCAAATTCTGGCAACTGCCGCGGATCATGGAGTAAGTTTGTCTGACACCGGATACCAATAAACAAATATATTACGATGAGGTGATCAAACAATGGGAAACTATTCAGAGAGTCATATTGTGAAGCGTGACGAAATGCTTCATTACGTATGTCCGGAGTGCGGAATCGCCTTCGGATTCAGACTTAAGTCCAAGTTCGAAATCATCCAAGCTGATGGATATGTGGGTACCACCCGCAACGCCTTTCTCAATAGTGTACAACCCTATGTGGATCTCAGTGTGTCCTGTCCAAACTGTGACAACCAGATGGTTCAGGTGGATGATGGGATCGCTCGGGCACTTATGAAGATTTGGGGTCTTCGGTACAAGGATCCGGATCGGAAGGTTCTCGATACCTTCATGTCCTGTGAGGGTCACTGGATGGATCTGTACAGTGGATTCAAGAATCCCAATGAGAACTTTATGGCACCGTTCATTGACATCTTTGTCCCGGTTGAGCCGACAAAGCCGGACAATCCAAACATTGTTCAAAACTTTGCAGATGCAGCAAGGTTCTCCCAGAATCACATCGAGCGTGTAGTTAACTACATTCTGATGAAGAATTACTATAATGTGGAGGATCCGATTGCCCACAGCGAGGAGTTCGGTCCAGTGATTCTGCGGGCACCGACTGTGCCAATGTTCGTTACACAGGAAGAATACGCATTGCGCGCCCGTGTTCGTCTGTATGGATATACTGATCCGAGATCAACTATTGGTACTGACTATCTGAAGTTCACGGAAAAATCTCCTGCGGATATCTATAAGATGGGCACCAATGAAATGCTTCAGTGGCAGCTTGCTGTTGAAGCAGCTCGTGAGAAGTTAGCCATTTTTGTTCAGATCCTGACGGAGCAATATGGCGATGCAATCGAGTACATCACAACACATGATACTGGTGAATAAATGTTCACCATATCAATAAAACTCCAAACAACAAAAACAAACAAGGAGGAATTTACTATGCCTAACAAAGAAATGTGGTCCGAGGAAATGATTGCGGAACAGATCAAGCGGACTTCTGTCGAACAGAAGCCTGCGGATGTTCCCGAGGTCAGTGCTACGGACACGATTCCCGACAGCAACAAGCGTCGGAACTTCCTGGTAGTTGGCTGTGGTGACGGCGGATCTATGATTGCCCAGGCGATCCGTGATTCTATTCCCGGTACTTACACCATCTGCTACAACACGTCCGCCAGAGCAATGGAGAAGCTCAAAGCGGACATCAAGATCGTACCTCAGGCGGAAGATGGTTCCGGTAAAGTCCGGGACTATTCCAAGGATGTCTTCAAGCAGGGAAGCTACAAACATCTGCTTGGAAACGTCAAGGCTGCTCTGGAACACCACACCGATATTGCATACATCCTTGTTACCACAACGACAGATGGCGGCACTGGTAGTGGCGTATCCCCCATGGTGGCGCGGTTTATCGCGGACAATTCCGAAATTCCGGTCATTGTTATTGGCGTTTATCCGGCACTGACCGAGGACGCTACCGCCCAGTTCAATGCACTGAATTGGCAGGCTGAAGTGGAGAAGATCAAGCTTCCATATATGATCTTCGATAACGGGGCAGTGTCCGGTCCGAAGTCCATGGTTCATCGGATGGTTAACAAGGAGATCGCTGATGTCCTGAAGGTGATTACTGGGGATTACTATGGAAATAGCGATATCTCCATGATCGATTCCCGTGACATGTACATGCTGCTTCAGCACACCGGTAAGCGTATCTTCATTGAAACTGACACGGATCGTCCGAAGACTGGTCAGTCCCTGGACGACTATGTTAAAAACATGATCGAAGATGCCTATCAGCCCAAGCCTGTCAACGTTAAGGGTATTGGTGTCTTTGTCAAAGGTCCCGCTTCCATGATCGGAAGCCTGGATACCAGTCTGACAGAGGTTCGCGGGATCTATGGCGATGCTGCCATTCAGTATGTGCATGTCCAGGAGTCTGACGATGTGCAGATCTCTGTGATCATGGCGGGTTGTTCGGAGCCTACAGATCGACTATATACCATCCGTTCTCGCTACGATGATATCATGAATGCGCAGCATGACGATGAGTCCGCGCTGGGTGATCTGATGAGCGGTATGAACAATCCGCTTGGCACCATGAAGAAGCGTACTGTGGATGCTGCTGAACCGGATCTGTCTGCACTTGATATCTGAGATGGGGAAGGAGGTAGATTATGGGCTTCGGAAATACGATGTACGGAATCTCCGGATATGTATGGGTCACTGGTTCCAGTAGACCCATCTTTGTGAAACAGGAGAAGGTTTCCGACATTGAGGGTAATGTTCATTCCGTGATTGCAGATACACTCGCCATCTTCAATCAGTATCAGAACGGTAGTCTGAAGGAAAAGACGATCACCATCTGCAACACGGTCTTCAAGCTGGAGGATATTCAGGCGATTCAGCTGAGCCTGTACAATCCAAATGCTCCTTCTGAGAAAACAAGGAGCACAGAAGGCCCCTATCGGGATATCGGTTAACCAAACAGAATGGAACCCATTGTTTATTGCAATGGGTTCCATTCATTTTTCATCAAAGCGTGTACATCTGTATACATTTTGCTAAATGGGGTGAAAACATGCCTACCAAAAAGAAAACAACTGGCAAAAAGAAAGTAATCGATCTGACTGAGGACAAGACTTCCACGTTTGTGAAGAACTCCAATATGAATGTGGAGCGCACATTTCAGAATCTGCTCCGGACGACCAATATTCCGGCGATGATTCAGGTCTCCAAGGAGACCTCGATTGCCCGTTATTTCCTGAATCGGAAGCTGTATCTGAAGCTGTTTGGTGCAAAGAATATTGCAATTTCGGATTATTATCTGAAGGTTGCAGTTGCCAAAGAAGCTGCTCGTCAGACAAATGAAACCCTGAAGAACAACGGAAAGTATGTCTATCCGGGTTTCTGGGACACCGAAGTTATGGTGCAGTCCATGATGCACACCAACGTTGTTGTCAACAGCAACGATCCCACTGTTTGGTATCTGACCAGCATGATTGTACCTTCTAGCACACTCAATGATGGGGAGATTGAAGAACTTCAGAATTCCGGGAAGCATTCTCTGGTGATGGAGTTCTCCGAATACAATCCCAATCGACTGTACCAGGTGATCCAGAATATCATGCTGGAAACCATGCGGCAGATCATCAACGAGATCAATCGGAATTATCCCAGAGCATATGCTTCTACTGAGAAGAGTCCTACGGTTACTCGTATGGCAAAGGAGCTTGGTGAGTTCATCAAGGATTCGATCAAGGACGTTACCAAAGAAGATCTGGAGCAGAAGCCGGTAGAGAAACTCATCAGTGGTTTCATTGACAAGATGGAGAAATCCATGATGATCTATTTCATCACCCTGCTCAACACTGCTGGTATCAGTGAAGATCTAACCGGTGATCTGGTCAAGGTGATGGAACTGCATGCAGTTTATGATACGGACGGTGCAGACAATCTTGGCGAGGTGACGGTCAATTATCTGATCGTGATTCCGGATCTGACGGCAGATGGTCGCGGCATTCAGACCAATTTCAATTTCCGGATCTCCGATATGATGGATCTTGCCTTGGCAGATGATCCTCACTATGACTTCTCCATCTCTGCCACCAGAACGTCACAGATCGGCAACAATGTGAAGAAGACGATGAATGGTCTCATCCAGATCGCAACGGCATATGCGATCAAACATGTGGATGATGAACCTGTTGCTGAGGAGAAGATTCCCACCGAGGAGATTGAGAAGGAATAAAATCGAAAGACATATTATAACAGATGAAGGAGGAAACTCATTACACAATAAACGCAATATGAAAGGAGTTTATCAATGAGCAAGCGTAACGGGGATAACTTCCAAAACCGTGCGGCAAGGAAGTTCAAGGACAACCCCAAGATTGACCGTTTGTCCCAGGAGGAAATCTTTGAAATTTTGGACGAAGATATGTCCACCATCCTCCAACAGGTCACGGATCATCGCAATCACAAGAACGGCGCGAAGTATCCCACATACACGAGCCAGATGTTTGCGAACCTGTCCGTGCCTCTGTATTTCTATCGCTACGTGAAGGATCACGTAAAGCCCAACTTCAAGAAGGGCAAGATCAAAACGGATCTCTCGGATGATCAGGTCGAGTCTCTTCGGCAGATTCTCGCCGATGCATACAAGAGGTCCGCAACCAATCAGTATAACCAGCAGCAGGAATTCCAGGATCGCAACAAGCTGATTTCCAAGGCATTTGAGATGCTGGAAGCGAAGAATCGCAAGCTGGCCAAGAAGCTGGAAGGTCTGAAGAAGCGGCAGATCCGGGATCTGTTGATTCAGGTCTATACGGATCCTGCTGTCAACTTCCGGTATGTCCGGAAGATCATCGATGAGTCTACGGCATCTGATAAGGTGAAGCTGAAGGTTCTCCGTGGGATGTATGGAAAGCGTTTCGTACAGGCGGCTGGCGCGGCTCTGACCATTGAGTCCAATCGGTCTGACTGTATCGACATGATCTTCCAGTTCATCAACAAGAAGAAAGCCAAGAAGCGGGCGAAGTATATCCGTGCATATGCCGATGCGTATAAGATCGTCGGCACGCACAACAGTGCCCGTGTGAACAACGCCTTCAAGTATAAGAATCGCAAGATCATCCGGGAATTGAAGATGATCGATATCGGGTACAAGAAGGCGTTCAAGAACCTCAAGGGTGAGGATCCCAAGAAAAAGAAGCGGAAGGATGAGACCGTCAACGAACTGAAGGCTGAATTCCGGAAGCGTCTGGATCAGGACTCCATTCCCAAGAAGAAATAAGCAAATGGTCCCAGGGTTGAAAGATCCTGGGACCATTCTTTTTTAATTGTCAGCAAAACAGTATAATACAACGCTGATAATTGGGAGGTTTGTCATTTATGATCCAAGATATGGATTTCGGGAAATTCCTTTCCGATTCGTTCAAACAGAATGAGATACCGGTTGTATCAACCAGTAAGATCCAATATCCGACCGGTTTTGAATACCTGGATTACAATGCAGGCAGTTATCTGACGGTCTATGATGAAGACGAAGATCCGATCTATACGTACCATAATGTGGGTATCCAGAGAGGGTCGGTTAATGTCATCATTGCCAAATCCCAAGGTGGCAAGACCACACTTGCTTTGGCCTTGGCATCTGCAATCATTACGCCGTATATGAAAGACTTTGAGTTCATCCGGAATATGAGTATGAAGCATGCTCGTGGGAACACCAAAGTCAAAGAAGTTCCCTTTGATGGACAACCCATCATTCAGATTCTGGACACCGAAAAGACTCTCCCGGTTGATTATGTAAAGAAGGTTTCCCAGTTCACCAACAAACAGACAAAGTCCTGCATCATGATCAATCCGATTACCACGGATAAAGACGTGATTAAGTGTCTGGAACAGCATGTGCGATATAAGACGACTCACATGCAGAAGGTTCAAATGCCCATGTTGGATATGTATGGGAACCCCATCATGGAGTATCCTCCCACGGTAATGATTCTGGACTCCTCTTCTCAGTTGTTGCTGGAGGATTGTGATGATCCTGCTATGATCAAGAAGGGTAAAAATGCCGCCACGATCAGCAGTATTTATGATTCCAATGTGCAGAATACCAGTGGCGCTCGCAGAGCAAAAGTGATCACGGCTCTGTATAGTCAGCTGGTTAATTATGCAGATCGGTTCAATATCATCATCTTCTCCATCAACCACATCAACAAGATGCTTCCCATCAATGGCATTCCGGTGAAGCAGTATCGTGGACTTCGAGCCGGAGAGACCATCGGTGGCGGTGAGAAAGCAATCTATCTCGCCAATACCATTCTTCGGTTGGATGTCATCAAAAACGTCTCTTCTACTGGTTCTACTTCTATCAATCTTGGTGAAGATGTTTCTGGTTTTATTTCAGTTGCTTCCTGGATCAAATCCAAGACCAATTCCAAGAGCAATACTTGTCAGCTGGTGTACACAGATCGTGCCGGGTATGATCCGCTGTTGTCTAATTTGTATCAGATGAAGACAGATGGAGATCTGAAAGAATCTGGTAGATTCCTATATGTACCTGGACGAGAAGATGTGAAGTTCACTCTGAAGAACTTCCGGGAAGTTTATGGGGAGCATCCGGATCTGCTTGTGGATATTTATCGGTGTCTGCGGGATATCTGTGCGAAACGTTTGGATAATCCAGATCGTGCTGCTCAGCATGACAAGAAGCTCATGGATGATGTCCGGAAGGATATTCACGATGAATTTGGCAAGAGCGAAGACGTAAACGACATGGACGATATGTTTGCGGAGTTGATCAATTCATGAGAAAAGAAGAACGAATCTATGTTCAGAAACCGGTTGACACGATCGTAGAAGTAACCTGCGATCGTTGTGGCAAGTTGCTCAGCAATTATGGAAAGTTTGGATATCAATCCAATCCAAATTTATTAAAGCTTGAATTCAAGCCGGTTCCGTACTATGAGATATCAACTGGTCATCATGAATGGGATGGAGATTCCTGCTATTCCGTTGATGAGTTGGATGCTTGTCCGGAATGTAGAGATGCCATTGTGAAATCTATCTTCGAGGGTTTTATGCTTGTGGATGGATTACCCATTGAAGTATACCCGTCAACCTATGTAAATATTCAGTCTCGTACTGGGTATGTAAGAGAAACTGAAAAGGAGAATGAACCATGAAACGATTCAACGGAATGATGCCTGCGGATGCGATTGAGCGCGAGGAGCACTACAAGGATGAGAATGGTCTGGATGTCACCATCCAGGCTGGTCCTGAAG
>CALVLC010000085.1 GCA_944336335.1 uncultured Bacilli bacterium
TTTATGAGAATGGAACTGTAACAGGCACGTTCAAGCACGTGACCGGATATACAGGTTTCAATGAGGCGGATCCGGAGGAACAGGAGGGCTACTTTTTCCCGTTCAGGCTGGCAAAGACAGGAACGACCATGAGCTTCGAGAAAAACGGAGTTCCGACGAAAACAGATATCCCGTGGGAGGCGGACAATGTGTTCCGGGTGACGAAATCGGATACATTCACGGTGATCGTGGATGAGGATGAAATCGTGACATTTAATTTTGCGAAAGCAACGTTTGAGGAGTAGGTATGGAACTGTTAATAACACAGATACGGCGGGAATTTCAGATCCCGCCGTATTTTCCAGATGATGCTTTAGCGGAATATGTAAAAGAAGGAAAAGAGCGGCTGGAAAAACTCAACCCGGGAAGTGATCTCGAGAAAGACCATACATTCAGGATGCTTCTGAAGAACTATGTGTATTATGCGTACCATCACAAGGTTAATGAGTGGGAGCAGAATTACGCAAGCCTTATTCTGAGTTGGCAGCTCGGAACGGAGACGGAAACATGATCGAATTACCAGAGTACACAGATGGATGCCTGAGACTTTACAGGATCAAAGAGGATACAGAAAAAGACTACCCGACGGAGGTTCTGGAAGATGCACATATGGATATATGGTATCGGGAGATATCGGTGTTTGACCGCACGAAATATGAATTTGAACAGGGTGGGAAAGAGGTCACAATGAAGATCTGCATACCGCGGTTCAAAGGCGTAGACAGCAGATGCGTATGCCTAATAGATGGAAGACAGCATCTCGTGTATAATGCGGCGCACGTAAAAGACAAGTATGGATTTCCGGAGACAGAGCTCACATTGATCCGGCCGGAAAGGGAGATCGAAATAGATGAAAAAAGCTGAATTAAGCGAAGTGCTGCACAGTCTGGACATACCGGTAAACGAGGGGAAAACGAGCCAGGCGGACATGAATAAATACCCAAGGATCGTGTTCTGGCCGTTTATCGAACAGGACGGCGTGGCATCAGGCGAAGAATATTACAACGAGGCGACATATCAGATCTCGTTATTCGCAAGAGAACCTCAGTGCGAAAAATACTGGGAGCTCCGGAATAAGTTGAGAAAACTGGGCCTGCATCCGCAGTTTAAGCATGAGTACATCGAAAACGATCCGATATTTGCGAAGACGTGGCACACATATCTGGCGCTTGAGGTAACAGAGGAGCTTCCGCGTGAGTGACATGGAAATTTACACAGACGGATTCGACGGCTTCCAGGAATTGCTTAAAGAGTTTGAAAAAAAGACGGATGTTAAGAATGTGCTGAAGGTCCTTGAATCCGGAGCGAAAGAATTCATAGAAGACGTAAGGGCACTGCCGAGGCCGCGGTCCAGAATGATGGCGCCGGGATACACCCATCTGCTTGACGGAGTGACTTATCAGACATCGAAAGGGGAAGTGCTGACCGGATGGAGTAAGTACTACGGCCCAATGGTCGAGAACGGTACGATCAAGATGGATGCCCAGGAACATATGAGACCTACGTTTAAAAAAAATAAGGAAAGATATTACGGGAACATGCAGAAAAAAATATTTGGATAAGGAGTTGAAAAAAATGGCGATTAAGAATAAAAGACCGCCCAGAAAGGAAAGCGTTGGTGCACAGTTCATCTGCTTTGCACAGCCGGGGGAAGATGGAGAGTGGACAGGGCTGTTTGAGGAAGATGTCGAAAGAACAGCGGTCGTAAAAACGGTAACAGTCACGGAAAACTCGGAAAGCACGGATGTATATGCGAGCGGCGAAGTATATGATACAGATACATCTGTGGCTGCGGACGATATCGAAGTAGAGGTGGTCGCTTTTCCTGCGGATACGATCGCAAGAATGAGAGCGGCGACGATCGGAACAGGCGGTCTGGTGAAAGATGGAGCGCCGAAAACACGTCCGTTCTTCGCGTACGGGAAAATCGTAATGCTGAAAAACGGAAACTTCAGATACGATTGGTATCCGAAGTGTAAGCTGAAAGAAAACAGCGACGAGGTAGCAACAAGGGAAGAATCCTCATCTGAGCAGAACGATACGATCACGATATCGGCATACGGATTTGATGCGGAAGGACACAAGAAGAACTATGTGGATTCAACAATGGAGTCATTCCCGGAAGGAATCACAGAAGATAAATTCTTCGGCAAAGTGATCGTGACAGATGAGGATCTGGCATCTGCAATATCGGGCGGTGGACAGAAATGACGGAACATTTTATCGACCTGAAGGATGGCACAAGACTGGAAGTAAAGGTGAACTTCGGAACCCTTTACTTCCTTCAAAAGTGTAAAGGATTTGACCGAATCACAAAGAAAGCGGAGAAGGCGAAAAGGCAGGGAAGAGAGAACGCGCTGTCAAACCGGGAAAGCTTCGATGCGGCTGCAGATATCATATACGCGATCTTAAGAAGTAACGGAAAAGCTGTTACATGGAAAGAGGCTATGATGTTAATGCCTGCAGATCCGTCTGATCTGGAAGAAGTTCTGAAGAGATTTCAGGAAGAGGTAGAAAAATATCATAAAAAAAAAGCAGCGAAAACATCGACGATGCCGAATCGGTAGATATTAACTGGCCGGAGTACATGACGGCCGCGAGAAAGATGGGAATGAGCGAGGAGGAATTCTGGAACTCGGACCCCGTCTTTTTTAATGAGTGTTACGAAGAATTCCAGCGGGACAGAGGAGAGGAGATGAGGGCGATCTATGGCAGATGATCTGAAGAGAGTCGGCCTGGTATTTAAGGCTGATGGAACGGCAGATTTTAAAAAGACGCTTGCGCAGGTGAATACAGTTGTCCAGGAAAACAGGAACGCATTCAATCT
>CALVLC010000086.1 GCA_944336335.1 uncultured Bacilli bacterium
TAGCTAAAGCTTTTCGTGGTGAATTAGGCACAAATAACCCTGATGAAGAAAGTGCTGAAAATCTATTAAAAGAGATTTTAGCTGAAAAATAATTTAAAAAGGAGGTGTTTTTTTGAGAGGTTTAGTTTTAAATAGATTTTTTACACAATACATTTTTAAAGAGTTAATAGATATGAATATGAATTCTGTATATAAAACTATTATTAATGATTATGTAAAAGATAGTGATAAAAAAAACAACTCTGAAATAATAAAGGATATATATAGTTATATGTTGAAGTATTATAGAAATGAATATATATATCAAAATACTATTATTAATAAATTATTATTGGGGAAACATAGTTTAAATACAACAACAGCTTTAACACAAATACCAATATCAAAATCAAAAGCGGATTTTATTTTGATAAATGGAAAAGCTGTAGTATATGAAATAAAATCTGAATTAGATACATTGGAACGACTAGATAAACAAATAAAAGATTATTATAAAGCATTTAAATATGTAACAGTTATTTCTTGTGAAGAAAATTTTAATAAATTATGTGATTTATATGGAGATACAAAAGTAGGTATTTCTATATTTACAAAAAGGAACACTATTAGTAATAGAAAAGCACCTATTTGTGAGGAAAATTATTTAGATTATAAAGTAATTTATGATGTACTTAATAAAAAAGAAATAGATGAAATTTTATTAAGTTATTATAAAAAATTGCCAACAGTATCTATAGTATTTTATTATAAAGTTTGTTATGAGTTATTTAAAAAAATACCTATGAATGTATTGTATACTATGTTTTTAAAACAGCTAAAAAAAAGAAATCAAATAGATGAGAATATTTTTAGTAAAATACCTTATGAATTAAAATCGTTAATTTATTTTGCCAAAATATCATATAAGGATATATCAAAATTAGAAAAATTTTTAAATAGTAGTTATGGAGGATAAAATTATGTATTATCCATATTTAAGAGGCAGACAATTTGAATTATTAGCGTTAAGAGAGTTAGTAAATGAAAATTTATTAAGTGAAAAAATTGTACCTATTATAGAACCTGTAAAATTAACATCTACATTTTTTAAAACAATAAAGGCTTTTATTGAAAAAAATCATGAATTTGCAATCACATTAAATCCTAAAGAAGATGTTTTTATGGGAATAGATGATGATAAAGATACATTAGATAAAGTTAATGAACTTTTTGCAAGTAATCTATGTAAAAAAGTTATAATCGCTAGAGATGGATATGAGTATATCAAAAATTTTAAATTTGATATAAATATTGATGATATCATGGTCATGGTATCAGAAGTAGATAATTTATCAATATATAATAAATTAGTAGAAGAATATAATCCACAGATAGCGATAATAAAAAGCGAAGGAAAAATTCGTAGAACAGTAAAAATAGATAAAATTTTATTAGAAGATAATTTTAATAAACAAAAGCGTAATGTAGATTATAAGGATAATGTAGATGAGTTTTTTTCAGATACTCATTTATATTATCAAGAAGATGGATATAAAGGTTTTGCTGATTTCTCTATAATTGGAGATGATGAACAAAAAGGTGGATTTGCTCCAATGGCAGTAGCAATTCATATTATTTATTTTGATGAAGAAAAAAATTTAAGAGTACATCATTTTGTTTCAGATTCTAATGAAGATATAAAAGATACGCCTAATAAATATTATGAGGCTCTTATAAAATTAGTTAATTGGCAAAAGGAAAGAACTGAAAAAGAGACTTTAGGATTGAAAAAATTAATTGATAGTTTTGAAAATCAAGGATATCCAGGATTAGGTTCAGTCAAAAAATATACTATAATGCATCACTTAGAATTGATGAATAGATATCTTAATGGAGAAATAAAATGAAGTGTTGTATAAATTGTTTTGAAGATGTAGAGCTAAAAAATATTATAGAACATCTAAAAGAAAAAGGCGATTGTGATTTCTGTCATAGTCATAATGTGTATGTATATGATATTGAAAAAGATAATAAAATAGGTGAACTTCTTACAGAAATTCTTTATATATACACATTAGAAGATACTTTGCCTCGTGAATTTCCTACAAATAAATTGGAAAAATTAGAAGATATTTTAATGAATGAATGGCATATATTTAATTTAGATAAAGCATCTATGATAAAGCTTGTAAAAGAGCTTTGCAAAAAAAGTTATACTAGAATAGATGATGTCTTTGAACAAAAAGTAGGTTTTAAAGAATTGCATTTGAAGCATTTAAAACATATTGGTTTATATTTAGAAAATAATGCTATATTAAAGACAAATACATGGGAAGATTTTGTTGAAAGTATAAAAACTAAAAATAGATTTCATACAGATTTTTTTAATGAAAATGAGTTAGAAAAAATATTATCTTATACGGTTAAAACACTAAAAAAAGGTGAAGTATTTTATAGAGCACGAATATCTAAAGATAAGAAGGGCTATAATATAACAGAAATGGGAGCTCCACCAGCTAACTTAGCTAGTGCAGGAAGAGCTAATGCAGAAGGCATCAGTTGTTTATATTTAGCAAGTGATGAAAAAACAACTTTTTATGAAATAAGGGCTATTGCTTATGATTATGTATGTGTAGGAAGATTTGAATTAAATAAGGATATAGAAATAATAGACTTATCAAGTCTTGATAAAATTAGTCCATTTATATCTGAATTAGAATGTATGGAATATGCTATAAATGTTGATATATTAAATAAAATAGCATATGATATATCAAGACCAATGAGAAGACATGATAGTAAATTAGATTATTTACCAACACAATATATAAGCGATTTTATAAAGAAAAAGAAGTATGCAGGAATTATGTATAAAAGTACTTTATCTGAAACGGGATATAATTTAGCAATATTTGATGAAAGTATTTTTACTTGCATAGATACAAAGGTATATGAAGTTGAATCTCTAAGTTATGATTATAAATGATTAAAGAAAGAGTTATTTACTAGATTTAGTAGATAACTCTTTTTATGTTAAAATAAGTGTACTAAATAAAATAATAAGAGGTAATCATGGAGAATATGAATAAGAATATTGCCTATGAGCATATAGATTTTTC
>CALVLC010000087.1 GCA_944336335.1 uncultured Bacilli bacterium
ATGATATTGTGCCATTTATTATTAGTGATGATTTGAAAATGTTTTATTATCGAGGTTTACATGAATGGAATAAAGAAAAAGGTTATTTGATGGATACTTGCTTGACAGCTCAAGATAGATTTAAAAAGTTACTTGATTATTTTCAAATTGTTTATAAAGATGAATAAGATATATTTTAGTTATTATTATTAGGTTTATTGACAGATAGATTTTTTATCTGTACAATTTACTTACTAGTAAAACTATAGAGTTTTATAGAGCGCGCATCATTTTTGACAAGCGCTTTAATTTTTTTCAAAGTAAAATATGTAAAAAAGTAAAGGATATGGTATTATGCCATATCCTTTTTTAGTTAATATTTTATATCATTCTAAAGTAATGTATAATAGAATAGTTTAGGTATTTTATATTAAGGAGGGAAACAAATGTGGTGTAAAACATGTAATATAGAGACTAATGAAGATTATTGTCCAATTTGTAATACTAAGACAATAGAAGATATTCCAGCTAAAATTTATTGGTGTCCTGATTGTAGAATACCTATAATACAAGATGAAACACAAGCAAACAAAGGAATATGTCCAGTTTGTAATACTAAAATAAAATATATGTCAGCAGATTTGAGACCTGTTTTTCCAGAAGAACGTTTATTAATAGAAATATTGTTGGAGAAAAAACCAAATCAATTTATAAAATCATCAGTTTGGGCGTCTAATAGTAGATATTATATTGATGGGAAATCATTTATTTTACCAAGTAAGTTATTTAATAAAATAAATGTTGATGATGTAATAAAAAAAATAGATAAATATATGGAACAGAATAATTATATATTTTTTGATAAATACATTGAGCGTTTTATTAAAGCTAATATATTACGATTAAATGCTTTGAAAGAAGAAGCTTTTTTATTTATAAAAAATGTTTCTAGTAAATATAAAATAGAAAATATAGTATTGTCTTTTTCTGGAGGAAAAGATTCAACAGTTACATCAGATATTGTAATAAAAGCTTTGAGTAATCCTAGATTAGTTCATATTTTTGGAGATACTACATTAGAATTTCCATTTACTCAAGATTATGTATCTAGATATAGAAAGGCACATATGATGTCAATCTTTAAAATTGCTAAAAATCGTGAACAAGATTTTTATAATGTATGTTCAGATATTGGTCCACCAGCAAGAATGATGAGATGGTGTTGTTCAATGTTTAAAACAGGACCAATAACTAGAATTATTAATAATCTGTATAGGAATCAACAAATTTTAACGTTTTATGGTGTTAGAAAATCAGAATCTGTTAGTAGAAGTAAATATAATAGAGTAGAAAATAATGCAGAATCAGTTAAAATACAACAACAAACGGTGGCTTCACCAATATTTTTTTGGAAAGATATTGATATTTGGTTGTATATTTTTAGTGAAAAAATTGATTTTAATGATGCCTATAGATTAGGGTATGATCGTGTAGGTTGTTGGTGTTGCCCAAATAATACACAAAGGGCACAATTCTTATCTAAAATATATATGCCAGAACAGTCCAAGAAATGGAGAGCTTTTCTTATTGATTTTGCGAGAAAAATAGGAAAACCAGATCCAGAAGTATATGTTGATACAGGAAAATGGAAAGCTAGACAAGGTGGAAATGGTTTAGTATCTGCAAATGATGTAAAGATAAAATTTACAAATTGCACAACAGAAGATAATGCTAAAATATATAAATTAGTAAAACCTTTTGATGATGAATTAATAGGGATGTTTACACCATTAGGAAAAATATCTAGAGATTTAGGTCAAAAAATATTAAATGAAATTTTAATATTAGATGTAAAAACTAATGTACCAATTATATCCATTCAACCTTTTGGAGAAGAAAAATATGAGTATGCTGTAAAAATAAAAACTATGAATGTAGCAGATCATGAAAAATTACAACGTATGATTCAATATCAAATAAGAAAGTTTAATGCATGTAGAAAATGTTTAAAATGTGAATCTTTATGTAAAGCAGGAGCTATTTCTATTATCGCTGGAACATATAACATAGATTCTAATAAATGTATTAGATGTAAAATGTGTGTTACAGCAAAATACTTAGAAGGTGGATGTATGATGGATAAGTATTTACGTACAAAATAAATTATTTGGGGGTATAATTTATGAAAATGAAGTTTCGAGCTCATGATACTTTTTTTATACGAAAAGGTTGGCTTAATAAGGGAATGAAATATGTTTATAGAAAACCTAATGTTTTTGTAGATAAAAATGAAAATCCTATGGATATATTAGGTATTGGAGCTAATATGGTGAAGTCATTAAGATATTGGTTGCAAGTAGTAGGATTAACAGAAGAAAATAAATCAGGACAACGCATACAGACACTTACAGAGCTAGGAAAAAGTGTTTTTGTTCATGATAGATATATTGAAGAGCTAGGAACATTACATTTGTTACAATATAAATTAGCTACTAATAAAGAAAATGCAACAGCATGGTATTTTTTCTTTAATGAATTTTTTATGTCTGAATTTACTAAAGAAGATTTTGTGAGAAGTTTAGAAAATTTTGTTTTAATGAATGATGAAAATTTTTCTGTTGCATTAAGATCCTTAAATGATGATTTTTTATGTATTGTTAATACGTATTTATCAAGATATAAGACACATACAGGTAAAATATCCCCTGAAAATAATATAGATTGTCCATTAGGTGAATTAGGATTAATTGATATTTTAAATAAAGAGAAAAAGATATATAGAAAAACTACACCAATAATAAAAGATTTTGATCCATGGATTATATTAGCGATAATTATTGAACAATCTAAAGGAAAAAGGGAAATTAATTTGAATGATTTATTGATAGCACCATGTAATATTGGAAGAATTTTTAATTTAGATTCGATTAGTTTATTAGAGTTATTGCATAAAGTAGAGAAAATAGGAGAAATTAAAATTATTAGAACAGCAGGGTTAGATGTTATTCGTATTAATAATGATAGAACTTTTCAAGAATGTATAGAAATATACTATAAAAATATTGAAATATAAACTAGGAGAATTATAGATGAGTAAAATGATATCGGTTGCATCAGGATTTCAGTATTCTGTTAATATTGCATATGATTTAAATGATGATAATAAATTAAGAAATTTTATACCAACAAAAGTTGCATTAGATTTATTAGAAGATATTTTATTAAGTACAAGAAACACTTCAACTGATAGAGCAAGGGTTTTAATAGGAGCTTATGGGAAAGGTAAATCACATATAGTATTGATGATTTTATCAATACTAATGAAGAAAGATATATCTTTATTTGAAAGATTATTACCTGAGATAGAAAGTAATCCTGACAGATATAAATATATAAAAAATTATTATGATACAAATAGTAAAATATTACCTGTCATAATATCTGGCAGTAATACAAGTATACCACAAGCTTTTTTATTAGCTTTACAGAGAACTTTGTCTGAGTATGATTTATTAGATGCAATGCCAGAAACAAATTATAAAGCTGCTATTAGTGTTATTGACAGATGGAAAAAAGATTTTCCATTTACTTATAATGAATTTATAGAAAAGATAGATATGCCTATTAATAAATATATTGAGGCGCTTGAAAATTTTGATATTAGTATATATGAAAATTTTGAGAAAATATATCCATCTTTAACAGCGGGAAGTACATTTAATCCTTTTTTAGGTTTTGATGTGGTTGAGTTATATGAAAGTGCATTAAAAGGTATTAAGAAAAAAGGTTATACAGGTATTATAGTTGTTTATGATGAATTTAGTAAATTTTTAGAAGCAAATATAATGGAAGCATCTGTAAGTGATACAAAAATGCTACAAGATTTTGCAGAAAAATGTAATAGAAGTGGAGAAGAACAATTACATTTAATATTAATTTCACATAAAGAAATATCTAATTATATAGATAAACTACCCAAACAAAAGATTGATGGTTGGCGAGGTGTTTCTGAACGATTTACACATGTCCATTTAAATAATAATTTTTCACAAACTTATGAAGTTATAGCTAATGTTATAAAAAAAGATCAATTATTATGGAAGATTTTTAAAGATGAACATAAAAAATATTTTAAGAATTTAATAGATCAATATAAATTTCATGCAATTTTTTCTGAAATAGAAAAAAATGATATAAATAAAATAATTTATTCTTCTTATCCTTTACATCCAGTATCAACGTTTATTTTGCCTAGATTATCTGAAAGAATTGCTCAGAATGAACGAACTTTATTTACATTCCTTTCATCAAATGGAATTTCAACATTACCATCATTTTTAGATAAATATAATGATGAAAGATTCGATGTAATAACTCCAGATGTTATATTTGATTATTTTGAACCATTATTAAAAAAAGAAATATATTCTGAGGTAACATATAATGTATATATTTTAACAGGTATTATTTTAGATAAAATAGGAAATGAATTATCATTAGAAAGTAAAATAATAAAAACGATTTCTTTAATGTATATTTTAGAGCAGTTTGAAAAATTAAAACCAACAAAAGATGAGATAATGAATATTTTTTCAATAAATTATGATCAAAAAGATATAGAATTAGCTATAGATAATTTAATTGAAAAAGAATATGTTATTTATTTAAAAAGAAGTAATAAATATCTACAATTAAAAAAAGCTTCAGGAATAGATATAAAAGAACAGATAAAAAACAAAGTAGCTTTACAAACTAATAAAAATTTAATAAAAGATACGTTAAATAACATAAATTTTGATAAATACATGTATCCATCTCGATATAATGATGATAAAGAGATGGTAAGATTTTTTTCTTTTGAATTTATCAACTCTAGTGAGATAAGTAATGATACAGACTGGAATATTAAAAGTGAGTTAATAGAGGCAGATGGTGTAATATATGCTATTGTACTAAATAATAATGATGATATTAAACAAATTGAAGATAAAATAATTATTTCTAGTAAAAATGCTCAACGATGTATATTTATATTATTGAAAAATTTTAATGATATAACGGATGTAGTTAAAGAGTTTAATGCTGTATCTATATTAAAAGATAATGCAATAAATGATAAAGTTTTATTTGAAGAATATGATATTATTTATGAAGATTTAAAGGATGTTTTAATAGATTATATATTAGAATATACACATCCTGAAAGGTTATCTGCTAAGTATATTTATTTGGGTAAAGAACAAAAAATAAATAGAAAAGCAGCTTTAACAGAATTATTATCAAGTATATGCGATAAATTGTATTTTAGAACACCTGTAATAAATAATGAATCTATTAATAGAAATGAATTAACATCTATTGCAAATAATAGTAGGTATAAAGTTATTGCAGCATTACTTCATAATGAATTAGATGAAAATTTAGGGCTAACAGGTAATGGACAAGAAGTATCTATAATGCGTAGCACATTACTTAGAACAAATATCTTAGTAAAAGAAAATAATATTGTTAAAATTAATATGTTTCCTAAAGATAAAAACATAGCTAATTTGTTAAAAGTTATTTCTGATTTTATATTGTTTGTTAAAAATAATGGGAAAACCTCTTTTGAATATTTATATGAACAGCTAATATCACATAAAATGCATATTGGATTAAGAAAAGGATTAATTCCTATTTTTATATCAATAGTTTTTCATGAATATAAAAAGTATTTGATTGTTACAAATCAAAAAGGACAAATTAATATAAATGCAGATACTTTATTACAAATAAATGCCAAACCAAAAGAATTTTATTTACAATATGCTGATTGGAATGAAGATAAAGAAATCTTTATAAAAATTTTGTCTAAAGCATTTTCTTCTTTTATAGTAAAAGAAGAGATAAATAATAATTCTTATGATTATCTTGTATCTGCAATTAAGAGATGGTATGTAAATCTTCCTAAATATTCAAGAGAATTAAAAGAGTTACCTTCTGGTAAAAGACTAGATAAACAATATATTTCTTTTATTAAAATTTTAAAATATAATGTAGGTAGTTACGAATTATTATTTGAAAAGATGCCATTAATATTAGGCTTTGAAAATAAAATTAATAGAGATTTAGCTAATAAAGTTATTAATTTAAAAAACTACTATGATAATCTTTTAGAAGATTTAAAGAATGAATTAATTTATATAGTAAAACAAAAATATATATTAAAAAATAATGAAAAATATATAAAACAAATATCATTAACATCAGTTATAAAAGATTGGTGTGAGACACTTAATCCTAAAATATATGAGCAGTTATTTAAAAATGGGACAGAACGATGTTTGAAATTATTTAAGGAAGTAACAAATGATGAAACAGAATGTATTTCTAAATTAGCTAAAATTGCTACAGATTTAAGAATTGAAGATTGGGATTATCAAACTATTACTCGTTTTAAGGAACAATTAGAGATTTATAAGAAGACCGCTGAAGAATATACATTTAAAGATGAATGTAATTTAGAAAAAAATAGTAGAGATGTGAACTCGTATCAATTAACTTTTATTGATAATGATGGAAATAATATTATAAAAAGATTTGAAAAAGTAGAATATGGTTCTTTAGGAAAATTGTTATATAATTCCATTTGGGGAGAAATAGATTCTATGGGACAATCTATTTCAGAGCAAGAAAAAAGACAAGTTTTAATAGAGGTTTTAAAAGAACTTTGTTAGGAGGTTTTATAATGGCTTATTTTGATAATGCAGCAACAACGTATCCAAAACCAGAAATAGTATATAGTTTTATGAATGATTTTTATCGTAATTATGGATTTAGTGTTGGAAGAGGTCAATATAGTTTATCTCAAAAGGCTAATAATTTAATAATAGATACTAGAAATAAATTAAAAAATTTGTTGCATTGTCCTAATAAGCAAGTAATATTTGAACCTACGGCAACGATATCATTAAATCTAATCATACAAGGAGTTATTTTAAATGGAGCTAAAAATATATACATTAGTCCATTTGAACACAATGCAGTAACTAGAGTATTAAATTATTATGAAAAGAAAAATGTTATAAAAGTTCATACATTAAATGTTTCGAAAGATATGGAATATGATTTAATACGTATAAAATATCAATTTGATAAAATTGTACCAGATTTTGTTATTGTTAGTCATGCTAGTAATTCTTTTGGGCTAATCGCACCTGTGGAAAAAATATTTGAACTTGCTAAATTATATGATGCTATTACTTTAGTAGATATGGCACAAACAGCTGGTTTAATAGATTGTAATGTAGGATTATCTATTTTTGATTTTGCTGTATTTGCAGGGCATAAAACTTTATATGGACCAACAGGTATATCTGGATTTGTTATGAATCCAGATATACAAATACCAACTATTATTTTTGGTGGAACAGGATTTGAATCTGCTAATCAAGATATGCCAAATAATTTACCAGAACATTTTGAGGCTGGAACTTTAAATATATTAGGAATAGCTGGATTAAATGCGGCATTAAGTTGGATAGAGGAAAAAGGAATATCTACGTTATTTGAAGTAGAAACAGAAAATAGAAAAAGGTTAATGAATATTTTAGAGAAATTTTGGTTTATAAAAATTATAGGAAATAAAGAATCGGCTAGATATGTTGGAATTGTATCTTGTTTGATAGATGGAATTAGTAGTGACAGTGCTAGTAATATTTTTGATAAATTAAATATAGCTGTTAGAACAGGTTTACATTGTGCCCCTTTAGCACATAAATTTATGAATACTTATTCAGCTGGAACTATAAGATTTAGTGTTAATTATTTTACATCAGATAAAGATTTTGAAGAATTGGAAAAAGCTTTAGAAGTTATAGAAGATAACATGTAGAGTGTGATTAAAATGAGTTTAAAAGATTGTGTAATAAAAACAGAGTATAGATCTTTAATTGATAATGTAATTACAGAATTTTATATTCCTTTATTAAGTGAAGCTAAAATATATAAAAGAGCAGTAGGATTTTTTTCATCGACTGCTTTAATAGAAATATCAAAAGGTATATCTAAATTAGTATTAAATGGAGGAAAAATATGTATTGTTGCTTCTCCGCATTTATCAGATGAAGATGTTATGGCTATAAAAAAAGGATATGATGAAAGAGATAAAATAATAGAAAATGCATTATTACGTCAAATAACAACTAAACCGGTAGATTATTATTCATTAGAACGATTAAATTTATTAGCACATTTAATTTCAGATAATATTTTAGATATAAAAATAGCTTATATGGAAAAAGATGGTATTATTGGAATGTATCATGAAAAAATGGGTATTATAGAAGATTTTGAAGGAAATAAAGTAGCTTTTTCTGGTTCTATGAATGAATCTGCAACAGCAATGTCTGCTAATTATGAAACAATAGATGTTTTTTGTAACTGGAAGCAAAGTGAAGTAGAAAGAGTAACTCTAAAAGAAAAAGCTTTTACATCTATTTGGAATAATAATGAACAAAATATTAAAGTAGTAGAGTTTCCTAAGCTTTCTAAATTAATAATTGAAAAATATAAGAAAAAAACAGTAGATTTCAAAATAGATGATAAAGAATATATTAATTTAAAAGATGTAAATAGAGATGAAAAAATAGATATACAAATTCCAAAAGATATTTCGTTATATAGTTATCAAAAAGAAGCTATTAATAATTGGAAGTTGAATAATTACTGTGGTATTTTTGATATGGCAACAGGAACAGGTAAAACATATACTGCTTTAGCAGCTATTGAAAATATATATAATAATTTTAATAGAAATATAGCTGTTATAATAGTTTGTCCTTATCAACATTTAGTTGAGCAATGGGTTGTAGATATAAAGAAATTTGGTGTAAATCCTATTATTTGTTATTCAGCTTCTCAACAGAAAAATTGGAAAGATAATGTTAAAATTTCTATAAAAAATTATAATTTAAATCTTTTAAACTTTTTTTGTATAGTAACAACAAATGCAACATTTTCTAGCAAATTTTTACAAAAGCAAATAAAATCTTTAAAGGGAAATATTTTATTAGTTATAGATGAAGCTCATAATTTTGGAGCTAAAAATTTAAATAGAGCTTTACTTGATAATATACCATATAGATTAGCTCTTTCTGCTACATTAGAAAGACATGGTGATATAGAAGGAACAGAAAGATTATATGCTTATTTTGGAAAAAAATGTATTGAGTACACTTTAAAAGAAGCTATTAATAATAATATGCTTACACCATATTATTATTATCCTATAGTAATTACTTTAGATGAATCAGAATTATCTAGTTATATTGAGTTAACAAAGAAATTAGTAACATCTATAAATCAACATAGAAGTAAAGATAAAAAATATATTAAGTTAAGTGATTATGAAAAAATGTTATTAATAAAGAGAGCTAGATTGGTTGCAGGAGCTAAGAATAAGTTAATAGAATTAAAGAAAATAATGTTAGATTATAAAAATAATAATCATATATTAGTGTATTGTGGAGCGACAACCATAAATGATTTTGATTATGACGAGAATACTATAGATGCAGAAGAGGTGCGTCAAATTGATGCAGTAACTAATATATTAGGTAATACATTAGATATGAAAGTATGTCAGTTTACATCTAAAGAAACAATAAAAGATAGAGAAAATATAAAAAAAGCTTTTGAAGATGGGGATTTTATTCAGGCTTTAGTAGCTATTAGATGTTTAGATGAAGGCGTAAATATTCCTAGTATTGAAACGGCATTTATATTAGCTAGTAGTACGAATCCTAAAGAATATATACAAAGAAGAGGAAGAGTACTTAGAAAATTTAAAGGAAAAAAATTTGCTAAAATATATGATTTTATTACCTTACCAATATCATTAGAAGAAGTAAATATATACTCTAATGATATTGTTAATAATGTGAAAGGTTTAGTAAAAAGAGAAATTATTCGTATGCAAGATTTTAATAATCTTTCAGAAAATCCATACATTAATGATGAATTAATATATGATATTTTAGCTTCATATGATATTAGGTTAAATGAAGAGGAGGTAGATAAAAATGTCATTTGAAAATAAGGAAGATGTAGATATTAATAAATTAAATCAGTTAAAATTAAAAGTTTTGTTTGAAGAAAAAAGAAATTTGAGAACAAGAAAAAAAACAAAAAATGAAATGATAGAATATATTCGTCGAGCAATTATAGATATAGTAAATGAATGAGGTGATAATATGTTAATAAAGTC
>CALVLC010000088.1 GCA_944336335.1 uncultured Bacilli bacterium
AAAAGACCAGGACACCTTGCCGGACTATGCCCAACTCGACGCCATCCTGAAACTCCACCTCGAGGACAACCTCTCCCCCGAAGCCATTACAGCCAAAGGGTACCCGGAAGAAACCGTCCGCAAAGTCTCCGACATGGTTGCCCGCAACGAATACAAACGCGCCCAATGCCCCCCCAACCTCAAAATCAGCACCAAGGCATTCGGCGCCGGCAGGCACTACCCCTTCTAAAACCACTCAGGCAAGGAACCATGGAAAAGCCTTGTACTCCCTCTGGTTGGTCCCTACCTCCGCCGCTCATCCGTCGGTGATTCCTCGAAGCTCGTCCGGCCGGTACAGAACGAGCAGCGACACATCCCCGAAAGAAGGACGGACAAAGTAGAGACCAACCAAGGGCTACAGTACAAGCAAGTCATCCAAAAAACAGTTTCTTCCCCCAAAAATCACAAAAAACATCCCCTCGTTTTTACTTTTACGCCTTCGCGGGGTCTTTTAAATAGAACGTCTATTCTGATGGGGCCCACAGACAGGGACGGATAACAGGATTGTTTAACGTAAACTATTTAAACAGGATGGATTCTAAAAAAAGAAAACTGGAAGTAATGGCTATTGCCATGATTCTTGTCTTGACAGGCGGAACCGCCAACGCACAGCATTGGCGTTGGCATCATCACCCGCACCGTGTGGTGACAGTTGTTGCCAGACCGGCAGTGACCGTACAGGTAAGCAACCATTTTAACCAAAAGGAACGACTGGCAATGGCTGTCGCCTATATAAAGAATAATGGCTGCCTCACCGTAAAACAATATGCCAGAATAACACAACTGTCGAAAGCGGCAGCAGAAGCAGAACTTGAGGCATTTGCGTCCGACAAGGACAACCCCGTCATAGCCGCCGTAATTGGAAAAGAAAAAGTATATATACTGAAAGGAAAAACTCAAAACCCATGATTATGAAAACATTGAGGACCTTAAGGGCAATGATGGCGTTGGCAGGGATGGCATTCCTATCGGGTTCTTGTGCCACCTGGCATGTCCATCCGCACCATTACCGCCACCCGCACCCTCACAGGATAGTGATTGTAGCAGAAGATACCGCCACACGGCAATGCAATGATTGTCTAACCCTCCACACAGGTTTGGCAATGACCGGACCGGATACCTATGGCAGCACTGAATGACGCAGATATACTTTCGGCATTGAAAGAAGACACCGAGCGGGGCTTCCGGTTGCTGATGGCAAAATACAAGGAAACTGTGTACTGGCACATCCGCCGCCTGGTGGTCTTGCATGCTGACGCGCAAGATGCCTCCCAAGAGACCTTCGTGCGGATATTCCGTTCCTTCCGCCAATTCAAGGGAGAATGCTCATTTGCCGTCTGGATTTACCGGATTGCGACCAACGAGGCTTTGCGCATACTGAGGCAAAGACGGGAAGGGCGGCTCTCTCTGGATGACCCGGAAGCCGGAGCCGACCTTCTGAGGGCAGACGGCTATGTGGATTTCAACGACTTGGAAGCAGTAAAATTGCAAAAGGCGATTCTTTCGCTGCCCACCAAGCAACAATTGGTTTTTAATCTGCGTTATTACAATGAATTGGGATACGATGAGATAGCAGCCATCACAGGCTCCACAGCGGATAGCGCAAAAACCAATTACCATATAGCCAAAGAAAAGATTGTTAAATATGTTAAATCAATTGTCTAAGAAAATGGAAAAAGATTTTGATTTCAACCGGATAGGCAAACGCATGCCATACAAGACGCCCGACAACTTCTTCAATGAACTGGAAACCGGGATATGGGAAAAAGTCCGGGACACATCTCCCGAACCTGCCCGGCGCAAAAATATCCGGTTACGGCTTCTGCTGGGGGCTGCAGCCGTCGCCGCGGGCATATCCCTGCTGCTTGTTTTCCTTCCCTTTATCCGTGAAAGGCATACGGACTTTTCCGAAGTGGAACAGGCATTTGCCAACCTGAGTGAAGAAGACCAGGCATATATGCTTGATGTTTATCGAGAAGATGTATTTATAAACGAATAAAAACGAAAGACCATGAAAAATATAATCAGATTATTGCTTTTGGCTGTCACATTGACAACCTTCAGCCATACACTTTTCGCACAAGACAACCGGCAACGCCTCTCCCGCGAACAATTGGCGGAAGTACAGGCAAAGCACATTGCCGAGGAAATCGGAATGGACAATGCGGCAAGCAAACGCTTTATCAATACCTATTGCCGGTTCCAACAGGAAATATGGGCGCTCGGACCGCGCCCCAAACAAGTGCTCCATTCCATGACCGAGGAAGAAACGGGAGAAATCTTGAAAGCCCGTTTTTCCCGCAGCCAAAAGATATTGGACATACGGCAAAAATATTATGCCATCTACAGCGAATTTCTGACACAGAAACAAATACAGCGGGTATATGAATTGGAAAGGCAGATAATGCACCGCCTTGCCCAGCGTGGCAAAAAGCCTAACCGGTAAAATAAAAGATGGTGCAATAAGGACAGGTTTAATTTAATTTTAAGACAGTTCCAATATGAAAAAGTTATTGTTAGCAATGGTTATTGCCATTGTGACGGCTACAGCCGTATCTGCCCAGGAAAAGGGCAAAGACAAAATGACGGTTTCGTCCGTCCAGACAGACAAAGGCAACGGGTATGGCGGCAATCCCGACATCCGTTGCGGCATCACATTCAACATCCGGCTCGCAGGCGTAACCAATTCATTGACCCCCGCAGGGATGACAATCCGGATGATGCCTGGATGGTGCTGCGCGGGGCATCCGCCCCGAACGCCTACATCGGTTATGCACCCGTGACGAATGCCGAATACGCCCTGTTCAAAGAGGGGTTCCACTATGATGCAGGGAAAGAGGATTATCCGGTAACCCATATTTCAGTTGCCGACGCCACAGCCTACTGCGAATGGCTCACGGCACAGGACGGAGCCCATTCCTACCGCCTTCCGACCGACGAGGAATGAATTCTTGCCGCCGGGCACATGCCAAAAGATGCCTCCATGAACTCCGGGCATGTGGAATCCGGTCTGACAGCAGTGAACGCTTACAACCAAACGACCGGAGCTTGCGGAGGCATTGATTTCTGGGGGAATTGTTGGGAATGGACATCTTCAA
>CALVLC010000089.1 GCA_944336335.1 uncultured Bacilli bacterium
CAGCCGCCTGATGCAGGCGCTCGGCGAGTCCTTGGGGGACGAGGAGGTCTACGAGTATGACTGCATCGTCCCCGAGTGGACCGAGGGCGTGAAGCGCAAGAAGGGCGAGCTGGTGGCGTGGGATGGCACCGTCTACCGCGTCATTGGCAACGTCAACAAGAACAACGCCGAGAGGCCCGGAGAGGACGGCGGCAGGTACTACCAGCCCGTCCCCAAGCCGGAGGAACCGGCGGCGTCCGGGGAGTAGACACCGCCTTCACATAGAACCGACCGCATAGGGCCATCCGGGGCCCTTTCTCTTGCCGAGGGGAGGTGAACGGTGCAGCCATCGGATTCGTTTTGGGACGGGGTCGGGGAGGGCATCTCGGCCTCCCCTTGGTGGGCGATCGTGGGCTCCGTGTTCGTCATCGGGGTGCTGTTTCTGGTCGGCAAGTTCATCGTGCCGAGCTTGGAGCGCTACCGTATGAAGAAGGTCGAGAGCGAGGAGCGCATCCGCATGCGCGAGCTCGACATCCGCGAGCGCGAGGCCCAGAACAAGTCGGACGACATCAAGGTCAAGGCGGGCATGACCGAGCAGATGAGCGGCCTGCGCGAGAGCAACACCAACCTCGCCACTCAGACCGCCGCCATGACCGCGCGGCTCAACGAGAGCGCGGCCCGCTCCCACGAGATGGGCGCGACCGTCTCGCACATCGACAGGACCACGACCCGCACGGCGGCTCAGGTGGACGACATCCACCGCCTGCTGACCGGAGGGGTCGAGTCCACGGACTAAGGAGGTAGGCAAATGACCTACATCATCTCAGACAAGGTATACAAGGTGCTCAAGTGGGCTGGCGTCATCGTGTTCCCCGCGCTCGCCACGTTCGTCGGCACCGTGGCCCCCGCGTGGGGCATGGAGGCATCCCTCAGCGACGCGATCGTGACCACGCTGAACGCCATCGGCACCCTCTTCGGTGCCGTTCTGGTCGTGAGCGCCGCGACCGCCAAGCCCTCGGAGGGCGAGGATGCTTAGCGTCCCCTACCGCGCCGCCGAGATAATGGAGCACCTCGTCACGGACCCGTCCCACGGTTACTCACAGCCCAACCGAGCCGGTGTCGGCACGGGCGGCACGGCCTCCGAGTTCTTTAACCTCTCGGACGGATACCGCGTGGGCGTGGCGAGGGGGGACCGCGACTGCTCATCAGCCGCCATCGAGTGCTACGCCGCTCAGGGCATCAACACGGGCGGCGCTTGGAGCACGAGCGACATGGTGCGCTGCATGGTCTCCACGGGCCTGTTCGAGAAGCTCCCGCGCTCCACGTGGAAGAACCCGAGGCGCGGGGACATGCTCGTCGCTCAGGGAAAGCACGTTGCCATGGCGCTTGGGAACGGCAAGGTCGGCGAGTTCGTGCGCTCCGAGCACCACAGCACGCACGGCACGCCGGGCGACCAAGACGGCGGCGAGTCGATCATCAGGAACCTTTACGACGACGGATGGGACTGCGTGCTTCGGTACTGCGGCCCGGATACGGAGGAAGAAGTGACCAACGAGGACATCGAGCGCATCGCCCAGCTCGCGGCGGACAAGGTCGTGAACTACGAGCTCAACGGCGTGCTCCTGCGCGACCGCATCATCGGCACGGACAACGCCGCGAACGGTGCCAACAACAAGTTGGCGAGCACCGCCGACCCCACGGGCCGAGAGATGCACTATACGACCCACGACCACGTGAAGTGGCTCGCTGCCGGTCAGGCCGCGCAGAACGAGCGCCTCTCCGCCATCGAGGAGAAGCTCGACGAGCTGCTCACGGCGAATGTCTAGGATAGTCTCGGGATGCCCCCGGTAGCCTACGGGCCCGGGGGCCTTTTGGTAAACCGCGCTTTACAGCGCCGCTCCCGCTCCGATGTAGACTCGTGCTCGGGAGGTGGTCGCTCCATGGAAGAAAGCGAGCGCGAGAGGGTGCGCAGGTGCGCCGAGGAGATAACCCGCCACATAGAGTCGGTGGACCGTTTCGGCCCGTTCGACGAGGGATACGTGGCGGGTCTAGCCGAGGCGATAATGATCATCACGGACGGCGCTGAGTAAGGCTGGGCCCCTTCCCGGAAACGCTCCGGGGAGGGGCCCTTTTTCTGTCCGGCGCAGTGGGTCGGTTACTGTCCAGCTACTGTCTTCACGCACATCCTGCCCGTCCACTGTGCGCCATCAAACGGAATACTCGCAGCTATTCGCACCGCACATCCAACCCGACACGCTTTCGCATGAATACTTTGTTAACTGACACGTTCAATCTACCTGCGGAAACGCGATGAATTGTCCCAAAACTGTCCAGCGGTCTCATAGCCGTACGGGATACGCCTCGGCCCAAGGGTACGGGGACTCGTACGGGTACTGCTCGAAGGACCTAGCGACCTCCTCCATGAGCTGTACGTCGAGCGGCCTGTCGTAGTATACGGCGGTCACTCCCGAGCCGGTGTGTCCCATTATCTTCTCGCGCCTCTCGGGGTCGATGTGGTTGCGCCAGTTGATCCACGTCTGCCACGACGGCCTGATGTTCTTCCACGGATGGCGCTCCAAGCCCCCCATCCTGCCCGACCTGAACGCCGAGGAGAGCGCCCTCGATATCTGGTACTGCTTGAAGTGGGTTCCGTACCCCGCGTCGGATAGCAGAATCTGGCCCTCGGACGGGTTCTGCGCCGCGTTCAGAACGGGTCGGCACCAAGGGTCCGGGACGTACACCTTCCGGGGCGAGAACTCGTTCTTGAGGTCGCTGTCGGACGTGAGCGTCCCGTCGTCCACGACCTGACGCACGACGTCCACCTCCGCGAACAGCATCCCCCTGCACTCCACGGGACGAACCTCGTCCACCTTCGGGCCGAGGGACTCTCCGGGGCGGCAGGAGGCGAACGCCATCAGCAGGATCGAGTGGAAGAATATCTCCCCTCGGCCCCTCCAAGCCATCTCGTCGAGCTGCTCAAGCGTCCATATGCCCTTGTCCATCTCCTCTCCGAGCGCCGACTTGTTCATCTTCGCCCGCGCGGGGTTCACGGATATGACCTCGTGCTTCACGCACTCGTCGAGCACGCCCCTCATTATCGCTTGGCTTATGTGGCCGTTCGACTTGGTTATGGTGAGCATCCACTCCTCGATGTTCGCGACGCGCATCTCCGTGACGGGCGCGGACTCCCACCTGTCCTTGACGAAGTACCGGTAGCAGCGCATGTAGTGGTCCATCGTCCTCTGCTTTATCGTGCCGTTGGCTACCCTCTGGGCTAGGGCGGGGAGGTACCACCGCTCGTACGCCTCGCCGAACGTGGGGACGGACCTGTCGCGGCCCCTTGAGCGCACGTCGGCCTCTATCTCCCGCAGACGGGCCTTGGCCCCCGTCTTGTTGCCGTGGAACGTCTCGTAGCGCTTACTGCGCCCGCGCTCGTCGTTCTGCGTCCACCTGAGGCCGTACTTCACGCCCCTCTCGATCTCTATGATGGTGCCGAAATCCCTCCGCGCCATGGTAGAATCCTCTCGTGTCTCGACGGTGACCTACCGTCGCGCCCCGCTCTCCCCTCCGCCTCTGTCGG
>CALVLC010000090.1 GCA_944336335.1 uncultured Bacilli bacterium
CTCCCTCGCCCGAGCCCTCGTCTCCGGAGCCGCCCTCGCCCGATCCGTCGCCGGAGGCGTCCTGTCCCGGCTCGAGGAGGGAGACCACGCCCGAGCCCGCCTCGACGGTGTCGGAGGACACGGGACGCACCGCGGGGCTGGAGACAACCCTCACGTTGATGTAGGTGACCGACCCCTCGGGGAGCTCGGCGAGGGTCTCCGTCACGATCTGCTCCTTGGCGGAGATGTCCGTCGGCGACCCCAGGAGAACCTCCACGCCGTTGTAGAGGGTGCAGGCGACGCTGTCCTCCGCCGGGGCGGAGTAGCACGCGACCTGGTCGGCAAACGAGTCGGAGAAGCCGTCGCGGAACTTCTGGACCGCCTCGAGGACGGCGTCCGTCGCCTCGGAGCCGGCGACCGGGGACACGCTCGCCGGGACGTCGGTGATGAGGAGGCACTCGTTGTCGAGCGCGATCCTGAGGGCGGCGTCGTTCACGGACTGCCCCTCGGCGGTCTCCACGCTCGTGGGCTGGATCCACACCCCGGCGTCACCGAGGTACCACGCCACGGAACCGGCGTTCATGACCACGAGCGCGTCGATGCTCTGCTCGATGACGTTGATCTTGAGCGTGTGCGGGAAGACGCGCTCGAACGTGACGTCCGCCACCCAGGGGTCCTTGAGCAGGCCCTCCCTGATGGCCTGCTCGTCAAGGTTGAGAAGGGTCGAACCAACCGGGACGCTGACGAGGTTCTGGAGGTCCGCCTCGTTAACGTGCTCCGTGGGCTCCACCTCGACGGACTCGACCGAGAAGACCGAGGAGTTCCGGAGCGCGAAGAAGGCGATCGCGAGGACGAGCGCGAGCGCGGCGAGGACGCCGGCGACGATTCCCGCCACGCGAAGAATCTGGCCGCGCTGGTAGCGCTGCCTCCGCTCGGCGCCGCTCGAGGGGCGCTGGGTCCCGGGCGCGGAGCGCCTGCGGGAGGAGACCACGCCGGCGGCGCGCTCGAGAAACGCGGGGCGGGCGGCTCCGGATGCGGACGCCGGGATGCCGACGGTCGCGCCGATGGCGCTTGTGACGGGCTTTTTCTGGCGCTTGGAGGGCTTCTGCTTGGCGACGGCGGGCTTTGCGGGCTTTGCGTCGCCGGCCACCATCGTGAGCTTCGGAGCCTTGGCAGGCTTTGGGGCCTTGGGAGCCTTGGCGGGCTTTGCGGGCTTTGCGGGCTTTGCGGGCTTGGCGGGCTTTGCGGGCTTTGCAGGCTTGGCCGGAGACGCCGCCCGCTTTGGAGCGAGCGACGACGAGGGCTTCACCTTGGGCGCGGACCCGCTTCTCTTGCGCGGGGTGGGGCGCCTGCTCTGATCCCTGGCCATGGCTCGGCTCACGCCCCGAAGCCGAGGAGCTTTACCTCGCAGGCGAGGTCGATGCCGTGCTGGGCGAGCACCGCCTCGTGCGCGCGGCCGATGAGCGTGATGACGTCGGCGGCCGTCGCGCCGCCGCGGTTGACGATGAAGTTGGCGTGCTCCTCGGAGATCTGGGCGCCGCCCTCGCGAGCGCCCTTGAGGCCGCAGGACTCGATGAGGGCGCCGACCGAGTGCTCGGGCGGGTTGCGGAACACCGACCCGCAGCTGGGGACGCCGAGGGGCTGCGACTCGCGGCGCCTGCGGAGGCGCTCCTCCATGTCCGCGGCGATGGCCTCGCGCGAGGAGGGCGTGAGGCCGAGCGTGGCCTCGAGGATGATCTCGGACGTGGGGATGGAGGTGGAGCGGTAGCCCCACTCGATCTCGGAGGCCTCGTAGCGATGGAGCCCCAGGCCGGGGCGCAGCACCACGACGTCGCGCACCACCGAGCCTATCCACTCGCGCCGCGTCCCCGCGTCCATCGAGAGGGCGCCGCCCATGGTGCCGGGGATGCCCACGCAGGGCTCCAGCCCGGAGAGGCCGGCCTTCATGGCCTCGTTCACGACCTTGGAGAGCACGGCGCCGGCACCCACGGTGAGCGTGCCGTCCTCGCCCAGGGAGGTGCGGGAGAACTCTCCGTCGAGCACGATGACGCACCCGTCGTACCCCTTGTCGGAGACGAGGAGGTTGGAGCCCTTGCCCAGGATGACCCAGTCGACCCCCTCCCCCGCGAGGATCTGGATGGTCCTCACGAGCGCGGGGTAGCTGTGCACGGCGACGAAGAGCGCCGCCGGGCCCCCGATGCGGTAGCTGGTCCTTCTCGCCATGCGCTCGTCGCGCGTGACGTCGGCGTCAACGGCCCCCGAGAGGGTCATGTAGGCGTTGAAGACGCTCAAGTGCTACCGCCCCTCGCGCTCGCGCATGGCGGAGATGAAGGCGGGGCCGATCGAGGTGACGTCGCCCGCGCCCTGCGTGATGAGCAGGTCGCCGGGGCGCACGAGGTCGCAGAGGTCCTCGATGAGCTTCCTCCTGTTGGGGACGTAGGCCACGTCGCAGACGTTGCCCACGTGGCGCACGGACTCCACCACGGTCTTGCCGGAGACCCCGGGGATGGGCATCTCCCCGGCGGGAAAGACGTCCATCACGCGCAGGACGTCGGCCGAGTCGAAGGCGTGGCCGAACTCGGCGGCGAGCGCCTGGGTGCGGCTGTAGCGGTGCGGCTGGAACACGCAGACGATGCGCCCGAACTGCAGGTCGGCCGCGGCGCCGAGGGTGGCCGCGATCTCGGTGGGGTGGTGGCCGTAGTCGTCGACCACGGTGACGCCCGCGACGTCGCCCACGTGCGTGAAGCGACGGCGCGCGCCCTTGAACTGGGAGAGGCCCTCGGCGGCGGACTGGGCGTCCAGGCCGAGCGCGTCTGCCACGGCGATGGCCGCCGTGGCGTTGGACATGTTGTGGCGCCCGGGGTTGGAGCTGATGGTCACGTGGACGCTCCTCTCGCCCGGGAGGCGCACGGAGAAGCTGCTGGCGAGCTTGTGGTGACACTCCTCCGGGACGCAGACGTAGTCGCAGGAGCCGTCGAAGCCGTAGGTGAGGACGCGCATGCCCGTGGAGCGGGCGAGCTCCACGTAGCGCGGGACGTCGCCGTTGATGATGACGGTGCCGCCCTCCCCCACGAGCCCCA
>CALVLC010000091.1 GCA_944336335.1 uncultured Bacilli bacterium
ATGCGACCGGCACCTCTCCGCTATACGGTCGGACCTGAGTGCCGGATAACCGCAAGAGCGAGCCTCCGCGGCACGCCCAAGTTCCGCAAACGGACGGAGGAGGCGGCGGCCAGAGCCAGCCGCCCTCAGGACTGCGAGGCATGACAACAAAAAACAATAATATTTACTTTAGGCATGGCTAAAAGTTTAATTTCAATCCAGGATTTCACTAAAGAGGAAATACTGCATATCCTCGACGTGGCTGAGGAGATGGAACACAACAAGTCCCAGACCTTTCTGAGCGACAAGGTGGTGGCCTGCATCTTCTTCGAGCCTTCCACCAGAACCCGGCTCAGTTTTGAAACGGCGGCCAACAGGCTGGGAGCAAGGGTAATAGGTTTCTCCGATACTACCAATACCAGTATGAAAAAGGGAGAAAGCCTGAAAGATACCATCAAGATGGTATCCAACTATGTAGACATTATCGTCATGAGGCATCCTCTGGAGGGTGCGGCCAGATATGCTTCCGAAGTGGCCTCGGTGCCTGTCATCAATGCCGGGGACGGGGCGAACCAGCATCCCTCGCAGACCCTTCTCGACCTTTATTCGATACGCAAGACGCAGGGACGGCTCGACCATATCAATATCAATATGGTAGGAGACCTGAAATACGGCCGGACAGTGCATTCCCTCCTGCAGGCCCTGTCCCATTTCAGCCCCGAGTTCACGTTTACCGCCCCGGATGAGCTGAAGATGCCGCAGGTGTACAAGGATTTCCTGAAAGAGAAAAACATACCATACCGCGAGACGTCTTCCCTGACCGAGTATCTGGATTCTGCGGACATACTGTACATGACTAGGATACAGCAGGAGAGATTCACGGATCTCGTGGAATATGAAAAGGTGAAGAACGTCTACAGTCTCAATTCCTCCATGCTGTCCGGCGTCAAACCCAGCATGAAGATCCTGCATCCGCTTCCCCGTCTTCAGGAAATCACACAGGACGTGGACAATACGGAACATGCCTACTATTTCAAGCAGGCTGAAAACGGCATGTATGTCAGAATGGCTATAATATCGTACTTACTTGGCAAAAGATAGGAGGACAACATCATGAACAATAACGACGCAAAGAAAGAACTCAGGGTAAGTGCCATTAAGAACGGCACAGTACTCGACCACATCCCAGGTGATGTGGTCTTGAAAGTAGTGGAAATCCTCGGTCTCCGCAGCCATCCCCATCCTGTAACCATAGGCATAGGTCTGGATAGCAAGACAATGGGCAAAAAGGGCATAATCAAGATAGCTGAAAAGTTCTTCGAGGACGGGGAGTTGAACAAAATCGCCCTTGTGGCTCCCAATGCAAGTGTGAACATCATCAGAGACTACGAGGTCATCGAGAAAAAGGTCCTTGCCATCCCTGCCGAAATCAGAGGCATAGCGAGATGCATCAATCCTGTCTGCGTCACCAACCACGAAGACATAGAAACCCGTTTCTCCACTATCGTAAAAGGCAGCGAGATCCTGCTCAAATGCCACTATTGTGAGAAGATTACCGACAGCAAGAATCTGAAGATTATCAATAACGACCTTTAACGTCAACAGAACATACAAGAGTTCACGATACCAACAATGCAGCCTTTGACTTTATCATTGATTACGACTTTTAAATGTACAAGTGCTTGCACGAACTGCTGTTTTGGATGCTCTCCGAATATACAGCAGAATAAGTTAATGTCTTTCGATGAGATTTCACGATACATAGACATCGTATGTAATGCCTTTCCAAGTATTTCGGCAGTAATTTTCACAGGAGGAGAATGTAGTTTATTAGAAGAAGACCTGACCAAATCCATCAGCAAGGCACATTCCCTTAATAAAATTACAAGGATTGTAACAAACGGACACTGGGCAAAGAATTCTGGCTACTTAATAAATGAATGGGTCAAGGCCGGATTAAATGAAATAAATTTCAGCACAGGCTTTGAACACTCCAAATTTGTTTCAACTGACACTCTTTTTTACGCTGTGGAGAAATGTTTTGAACAGGAATCGCTACAAAAGATAGTCATTAATGTTGAAGCATTTAACAATCAAAATAACAACACAAATGCTTTAAACATCAAAGAGACAACTTGGTATAAAATTTTAAATACCAAATATAAAGAAAGACTAATTATACTATCGTCCCCGTGGATTAAATTTCATACTAAAAGCCTACGTTCAAATGACAGCGACAATACTTTGAGTAATGATCTTGTTATGAATTACGACCAAGGCTGTAATTCAATTTTAAGGGATATTCACATTGATCCTTACGGAAAACTATTATCCTGCTGTGGTTTATCATCAGAATCCACTAATTATTTAGAGGCTGTTTAAATTTATTTATAATTAGTTGTAAATCGGTAGGTTAATTGGGACGTTTTTCGTAACTTTATGGTTATCAAGACATTAAAGTTATGCATAAGTACCCAACCAACCTGACTGATAAACAGTGGCAAGTTATAAAAAATATACTGGACCCCAAAGAAAGATTCAG
>CALVLC010000092.1 GCA_944336335.1 uncultured Bacilli bacterium
GAGGAGGCCAGAATACTGATGGAGATGGACAAGACGCCTCTGGAAGAGGTCGTCATCCATCTGGAGCTTTGCCTCGGTCTCAGGATCGTGGAGGTATGCAGACTCCGTCTCATGGACATCCACTTCGACGACGATCCGAGGAAGTGCTACGTCTCCGTCCGCGGCAAGGGCAAGGGCGACGGAAAATGGAGGAGCATCCCCTTCCACCCACATACGAAGGCAGTATTCGCCCGTTGGATGGAGAAGCGCAACGAAATCATTGCCAGGATGCATGAGTACGATCCGTCGTGGAAGGTACCAGACGAATTCCTGATATGGTGCCACTATGACAACCGCCCCTCTGCCGGATACTACACCGAGAGGGGACACAGCCTCGACCGTGCAGTGATCCACAAGGTCCGCGACCGTGCTGGGTTCGATTTCTCAAACCACACGCTAAGGAGGACCTTCGGCCGCACACTCTACCGTGCGGGAATCCCAATCGAGACAATCTCCAAACTCTACGGACACGACGACGTCAAGACCACCATCCGCTACCTCGGAATTGATCTCGACGACATGGGCTCCGCCCTGGCCAGGATGTACGACTACCAATACTCCAAGAGGTGAAGCATGACCTTCTCAAATCAGGTCCCCGAACCCAAATCAGGGAGTGGGGACCATCCCTTTCCAGCTTCTCAGAAATTTGACAACAATGCGGACTATTACGACCCTAATGCCCGCCATTATCCCGAGCCTCCGGAAAGCCGGTTCCGTGCGGAGTTCTCCGGCGAATGGCCCTACGAACCCGTGCAGCTCATGCGTGACCTCGTCGAGGGAAGACTCACACTGGAGACCGTTCACCTTCAGCGCGTGGGACTCGACTGGTTCGAATCCGAGGACTACAACGTCTTCATCAACAAGGAGACCGGAGAGGTCATCTACGCCCTCTGCTCCAAGCGCGGCAACGTAGTCCATTGCGCCAGGAAGAGTGCCCAGAGGAAGGCCCTCTCCGACGCAATCGAATCGAAGGTATTCGACTGGCCGGTCCCCGGAACCAGGAACGACCACATGACCAGACTGCTTTTCGTGACCCTCACCTTCGATCCGGAGATCATGACAAGAGAACGCGCGTGGGCATCATTGAGATCCACGGAGATAGAAGGCTGCGACGCGGTCACGGGCGTGATCAACAATCTCGAGGCCAACATGCGCAGCATATTCGGCCCCCTTTGCAAGCTTATATGCAAAGAGGCCACCAGCGACGGCTGGCCCGCACCGCACCTCATCTTCCTTCTGGAGGAACCCGTCAGGGTCAGATGCCACAAGGGGAAGGACGGTTCCGTGACCTGGAGGATCGTCGACAGGAGGATCCTCAGACGCATCGGCAAGGACCCGTCCATGAGGTCCCTGTACTCCAGGAACCACTCGGCAGCGATTTCCAGGAACCCCATCTGGAAGTACGGACTCTTCGATGTCCAGGGCATCATAAAGCACGCCGGCTTCGGAAGGTACCGCAACGAGGTCACCTACCTGTTCAAATACCTCACCAAGTGCTTCTCCGGGGACTCCTCGGACCTCATATCCGAACTGGACACCATAAGCGAGGCGCCGGAGAAGCTCAGGACAATGCTCTACACGCATCTGGCCAACAAGTGCTTCCGCACACGCGACATCTCATTCGGCAAGAGGTTCAAGGAGAGGATCGGCCTGCTCCCGCCGGAGAAGGGTTCTGAGAACAGCCCATGGAGACGTCTCAGAACCATCCCTGGATTCGTCCATGAAGACATCGTCAAGGCGGAACAGAGGAGAGCTCTGAGGAAACTCAGAGAACTGTTCCCGATCAGAGAATCGGAAAACACCTAACAACATCACTTCTTCGCGTCTCCGAGAGACGATCATCTTCACCCTGCGCTTCAGCGGAAGCTTTCTTTCTATTATTCCACTGTCCGCTGCGCTCCGTCCGCGCAGCCATCCCCGCCCGACCGTCCAACCACTTATCTCCATTCTTTCCAGACCACCCGTTGTCCCAAGCGGGCGGGCAGGCGCCCCCACAGCCGCACGGCCGGGGGCGCGCCCGCACGCCAGGGAGCCGCGAAGCGGCGACCGTGCCCGAGCGAAGCGAGGGCATAGGGGCCGGAGCGTCAGCGGAGGCCCCCAGGACGGAGCGCAGCGACGTCCCGACTTGATACAGAATACTTGAGTTAAAACTCGTTTAATGATTTTGATTACATTCATGTTTCCTTCGAAATCACCCGAATAATCTTATCGACTCCACTCCATCCCCCATTGATGGATCAATCGGAACCTGCTGATGAGTTCAACCGCAATATCGTAGATTGTTTATCTGATCCTTACAGATGCCAGCTGTTCATTGAGATTCTCCGTGGCACATGCTCCAAAGCCAGTGAGCTTCACAGCAGATGCCCGAACATCCCCCGCGCCACTATGTATCGTCACCTCAAACGCCTCACCGATGATGGGCTGATCGAGGTCGTTGACGAGGTGAAGAAACGTGGTACCGTGGAACGCACCTATGCTCCGGTGAAAAGAATGTTCGACAACATGGAATCCGTCATCCGGTCGAACCCCTCCGAGATGTACTTCTCCATGTTCATGCAGTACGTTCTGAGTTTCGTACAACAGTTCCGCGAGTTCTGCGACGATCCCGACGCCGACCTCACCCATGATGCGGGATTCTCCATGAGCCCTGTTCTTGCAACCAACGAGGAGATTAATGGCGCCCTAAGGGAGATTGCGAACATAATCGGGAGGCTCAGAGAGAACGAACCTGCCGAGGGTCGCAGGTTCCACACGATCGGCCTTATCCTCTCCCCTCCTCATTCGTGACACCTCGCTATTAGATGATTAGTATCAATCTTGGATTAACACTTAATAAATACAGAAGCGAGATACCATGGTAACCGATGACCATGGGTGGGAATCGGAACAACGAGAGCATACTCAGCATAGAGAATCTGTCCAAAACCTACGGCGGGGACAAGAAGGCGGTGTCGAACCTTTCTCTGAATGTTCGTTCCGGAGAGATTCACGCGTTCATAGGACGCAACGGGGCCGGGAAGACCACGACACTGCGTGCAGTGGTCGGACTGATGGATTTTGATGAGGGCGAGATCACGATCGACGGGCACTCCATCAGGAACGAGCCTGTTCAATGCAAGAAGGTTCTGGCATACATACCTGACAACCCCGACCTCTACGACTACATCTCCGGAATCCAGTACCTTGATTTCGTATGCGACATATATGGCGTCTCCGAAACGGATCGCCGCGAGAGGATCGACAGGCTATCATCCGTCTTCGGTCTCCAGGACGACCTTGGCAACCTCATCGGTTCGTACAGCCACGGAATGAAACAGAAACTGGCCATCATCGGCGCCCTGTCGCACGACCCGAAGCTCCTGATCCTCGATGAGCCGTTCGTAGGTCTCGATCCGGAGTCGACCCATTCCCTGAAAATGATGATGCGCGAGATGTGCGACTCGGGATGCGCCGTGTTCTTCTCGACCCACGTCCTGGACGTGGCCGAGAGGCTCTGCGACACCGTATCCGTGATCAAGTCGGGCAGGCTCGTGGCATCCGGCGGCATGGATGAGGTCCGTGGCGACAGCACTCTTGAGGATGCGTTCCTGGAGCTGATGGCCGATGGGCAATGACATCGCAGCCCTCATGAAGATACAGCTGTGCGAGGAGCTGCGCCTCGGAGCAGTGTTCCACAGGCAGAGCAGCAATCGCGATGCTCTGACTTACTTCGCATCGGTGGCCCTTGTCGCTGCGTTGTTCGGATTCCTCCAATACATGTTCATGGACACCCTGGCCCAGATGGGTCTTGCCGATCAGATTCCTCTGATTGCCGCCTTCATCTCTGTCACTGCCTCCCTAGGATTCTCCTTCTTCAGGGGAACCCATGCGTTCGTGTTCGATGACTACGACTTCGTGATGTCCATGCCGGTCAGTTCGACCCATGTCGCTCTGTCCCGCTTCCTGTCTGTATACCTGGTGTCTGCGACTATCGGACTGTACCTGTCACTTATCGGAGCTCTGGCGATGTCCGGTCACTATTCCATGGGCTCCGTGTTCGCATTCGTAGCCGCCACACTCCTCGGTTCACTCATACCTGCATCCATCGGAGCCACCCTGGGCACCATCGTCAGCAGGGCCGGTTCGACATCATCTCACAAGGGTGCGACCTCGATCGTCGCACTGGTGGCCATCGTAGCCGTCCTGGCCGTGCTGATGAACTGGATTTCCGGAGAGGTCGGAGGATCCGACATGATCGCATCCCTTGGAGATGTTGTTCCCGCATCCTGTCCTCCGGCCGCATGGATCGCTGGATGGGCTGCTTGGGATATCCAGTGCATCATCCTGCTGATCGTCGCATCGCTCGCATCGGCAACGGCCGTGGTACTGGTCGCATCGAGATGTCTGATGAGCCTCAACTCGAGGAATGCCTCCACCGCCCGCAAGGCCTCCGCGGCCGAAGCCCGTGCCAGCGGACGCTTGTTCTCCCTGTACAGAAGAGACGTCAGGAGATACGTATCCAGCAGAATCTACATCACCAACACGGCCGTCGGGATGCTTCTCCTGGTTGTGCTGTCGTACATGATCGCCTTCACCGACGACGGTCTTGACTCCTCTGAGCTCGGACAGCTCATGCCGCTGTTGACGACGTCCATGCCGTTGTTCGTCTCGTTCTTCGTCGCACTCTCATGCACGACGTCCGTGTCTCTTTCGATGGAGGGTGATACTCGCTGGATCCTGGGTTCGTCGCCTCTGAGGCCATGGGACATCTTCCTTTCGAAGATTCTGGTCAACATCACGATCGTCATCCCTCTGGAACTCGTGAGCATAGCGATGCTTGCCACCGGCCTAGGGATCTCGGGTGTGGATCTCGTCCTGCTCGTCGTGGTTCCCACCTCATACGCCCTGTTCACCCCTGCTCTGGGGATGGTCATGAACATACGTTATCCGAGGTACTACTGGAGCAGTGAGTACTATGCGGTGAAGGGTGGATCCGTGTCCATGCTGGGGTCTATGGGGATAGGTCTGGCGTCGGTGATAGTCCCATTGGTAGTATCCGGCATGAGTCCGGTGCCCGATCTCACAATGGGCGTGACAGCGACAATCATACTGATTCTGGCAGCCGTCCTGTACCTTCATCTGAGAGGAACAAGACTGTACTTCTACTGAGGGAGTCGCTGGAGCGCTACAGCGCCGAGCAGAGGGAGGAGGACGAGGTCGTCTACGGCACCTACGAGCAGGCCTGCGACGTCATGATGACCGTCGACCCCAAGAACCTCATCCTCCCCATCCCGGTGCTGGACAGGTACTTGAACGAGACCATCGCCTGGACGCATGGATGGGAGATGTTCCGCGGATGCCCCGTGTGGGTTCCCGCCTGCGCGGTGTACTACCCATACTACCCGGACGGCGACTACCAGCTCTTCAGGTTCCACACCAACGGGATAGCCTCCGGCAACACCATGGAGGAGGCCATCCTCCACGGACTCTTCGAGGACATCGAGAGGGACGCGTGGTCGATCGCGGAGTACCGCGACATGACCAACGCGGACATCGTCCTGGAGGATCCGGACTCCGTCCCCGCCCGGCTAATCGCCAAGTTCGCGGACAGGGGCATCGACATCCACCTGAAGGACCTGACAAGCGACATCGGCATCCCAACCATCAGAGCGGCGGCCGACGACACCGTGACGAAGGATCCAGAGATGCTCACCATAGGCGTGGGGACGCATCTGAACCCGGAGATCGCCGCGATCAGGGCGATAACCGAGGTCGCGCAGAGCAGGGCGACGCACAGGCACGGGGCGAAGATCAACGCCCAGCT
>CALVLC010000093.1 GCA_944336335.1 uncultured Bacilli bacterium
AATATGGTGACTTTCGCTTATCAAACGGCGTGTTAAGTTCAAATGAGCGTTATAGCTCAGCCATTTATTGCAGGGTAGAGCAGTTGGCAGCTTGCTTGGCTCATAACCAAGAGGTCGGTGGTTCGAGTCCACCCTCCAGGACCACTCATATGATTTACTTCTTATTTTTGGAAAACTGTGTGTAGTAAATACTATGCACAGTTTTTCTTTATAAATTTTATATGTATTGCTAAATTATTAAAAGAATTTAATTGAAAATCATAACTGCATATTGCAGAGAGAGGTATTATTATGAAATTGTTAGCAATGATTGGGTTAAAGTTATTAAGAAATATTTGGTCAATGATTAGATGGCACAAGCTCAGAAAAGTTGAAAGTGATAAGATGATTCCAGTGGATGAATTTAGCTTAAAATCAGCACTAACTGATGTGTATGCTCATTTTAAATGGACGATGGATGATTGGACTCAACTTTTTGACAGTATGAAACCTGCCCCATATCTATATAATGAGTATCTTAAAAGTAGGGTAGGGGACAAGGTATTGGATGACTGTGATGGTTACCACACGATTGTTTATCATATTTTAAAGAATAACGGATTTGATGTAGCACTACTAACAGTAGCAACAGACCCAATAAAGGAATCTCACACAATGTGTGTAATAAAAGATGTGGATGTTGTTGGTGAAAAATCTTATCGAGTAATTGATTATACTAGCGTAAGTAAGTCATACAGTTCAATAGATGAATTTATATCACAGTACCAACCTACAGTTATCTATTGGTGCTTAGATAAATATGACTATGATAAGAGAAGGTTTGTAGGTGTAGACAAAGATGAATTTTAAATCTATGTTCTAAAATAGCATAATTTCAGTAAAGGGTGGGGGAATGATTTTCATTCTCCCATTTTTCTTTTACTTGCTTAACACATCTGTATATTTTTACTTGACATTTTGTGTAAAAAACAGTATAATATAGTCATACGAAAGAATATTTAAATTAATAAGGTTATGGTCTATGATAAAATCAGATAACTTTGAAAAGAAACCTACGGAATTAAAATGCCCCAAATGTGGAAGTCCGATTGCATGGTATGTTGAAAGCATAGGTGGGTATATATGCAGTTCTGACTGGAATGGCATAAATGAAGATGGTAGTATAAATGTGTGTAGAAGCTGTGTGGCAGATAGTCATAGTAACCACACTTAAAGTGAACAAAATAACATTAATAAAAAACATTAATAGAGCATGAATTCAGTTGACTTTTTGTTACAGATGTACTATAATGAATAATGTAGTAAGCAATAAAAATAAGAAGGATGGTATATTAATATGGTTAAATACACTGTTTATAAACTCCATAATGGATGCTCATATCGCATGATGCCTTATAGAAAAGAGAGGACATCCTTTGCAGATTATAAAGATTCAATTAACTCATCTATATCTGTCGAAGATGATGAAGATATAGATGATATTTTGGACGATATCTTCTTAAAAGAAGATGTGGCTGTTTCTGATATTGTTGCTGTATGTGTCAAAGAGTCAGCCGAAGTATCTGATAATACATATAGGTATTATTACTGTAACCTTTGTGGATGGGTGGACATCACAGATACAATTACAAATAAATGATATAAATATCTTATAAGTTTTGATGTATCTATATATAGAAGAGAATAAAGTGAGGTTAAAAACTTGGAAGAACTTATTTTTAATGATATGAACAAGTCAACTATATCTAACAGAACATTTGTTATGTGTGACTGTGGTGAGGAAATCATCGAATTTCAGAGAATTTTATTTGATGGCTTCATAACCTATAATATTAATTTTCATGGGTGGTATAATAGAAGATTACAGAGGTACTCTGATTTTGAGTTTGACTCTATTATGGACTTCATTACATTTATGAGGTCACTTAAAGCATATTTAAATGGTAACAGAGACAATACTATAACAGTGTTTAACTGCTCAACAGTTGTGCCAAAGAGACACAGAAGTGTATTGATACTTAATGCAGACCCTGATAAAGGTTACATTACATTAAGTAAGAGCAAAAGTATAAAAGCTAAAAAAGATTTATGGGAAGTAGTGCTAAGAACAGCTGAGGTTGAGCAGTTGTATGAATCACTGCGAAAGTGGTTTGAGGTGTAATGGATGAAGTTTAATCTGAAGGCAGAATACACAGATAAATTTGCTCCAATAGGTAGCAAACTAAGAACCAGAAAATGTGTTATAGTTGATTTTATAATTAACCCACAGGATAAAGTGCCCACTATCTTTGCAGTAGCAGTGGACAATATTGGCAACATTATTTTTTCAAAAGCATCTGATTTTAAAATCACAGAAAATTTATTAGGTGAGTGAGGAATGTTATTATGCGTAATATGAATGACATAAATTGTGTAGATACACTTAACTTTACATCTAATGTTTCATGCGCAAGCAGTTATGACAAAGATAAAGCAGAAGTTAAAAGACAGTTTGAAGATGTTAAAAAGGAAATAATGTATCTTAAGGATGAGTTTAAGACAAAATTTGATAAAATGTCTATGGACATAAGCAATATCAGCACAAGCACATTTTATTCTAACTATCCACAGGGATATCATATAGGTATTGACTCACATAGTTGTAACTATATTGATATGCCCATATCAAAATTAATTCTTTACATAGAATTCGTTGGTAAAAATACTTTTGGATATCCTGATATTATACGTGAAGAAGTGGATTTAAACATCAACACTTATGGTGAACAGTGTTCAGTAAGTACCTTTGAATATGAAATA
>CALVLC010000094.1 GCA_944336335.1 uncultured Bacilli bacterium
TATATATATATATTATATTATATATAGGGGGATATATAAGGGGGATTATAATGTCCTTATCTTCTTCCATCTATTGTTTCACAAGCAATTATATCTGTTCTAATTATCTTTAAAAGTTTTTGACATACACTTAAATCGAATTCATCATAGTACTTATATAAGGCTATTTGAATTTCTTTTAACCTTGCATGTCTAATAAACATCTGTACATCAGTTGCTTTCCTACAAAACAGTTCAGCTTGAAGAGCATAGGATAGCAATGTAGTTAAGATGTCATCTGCCTTGTCCATCTCTCCCTTAATCAAGTTAATATATAACTTCGATTTTTTATTATTATAACTTTTCCTTAGTCCATCATAAAATTGTGTTAGGTCTAGTTGTCTGTGACTGTTTATGAATTTTAATACATTCATTGGAATGGATGTTGAGCCAATTACCTTAAGTATGTTGTCTTTAATATCAACACCACTTTCTTGCAAATCTGTAAGTAACAATATACAATCATTCTTAGAAATCATCTTTATTATCTCCTTGGTATTACCAATTGATTTTAAATGGGCTTAAAATAGTGTCCTAACAGCCAATTAAGGTACTACCCTATAAAGTATTAAGGCAGTATGCAAAAAGCCGTCAGAACAGCTATTTTGAGCCTTATATGTTATTTTAAATTATTGTTGAAACTCTGTCTGATTTGAATCTGTAAAGTCAATGCCTAATTCTGATGGAGATGGCAATGTCTCATTAGCAGTACTATCTTCAGATTGAGTCTCACCTTCAGTGTTTGTTTCTGTATTTACACCGATGCTTACATCTGATAAACCTAAGTCATTTGCTAAGCCATTATCTCCAATATCTACATTATCAGCATCATTACTAATAGGTGTTTTATCATCATCATTTTCACTGCTTTCTTCTGCAGTTAATCTATCTATCTCTTTTTGAATTATGTCTAATAGTTCAGTATTATTCATAAATGTAGATAATAGTGTTTTTAGTATTTCAAGCTTTGTAGAAGCATCCTGAATGGAGTCGGATAATAGGTTCATCAAATCATTTGTAGCCTGTAAGTTACCTGTAAGGTTATCTCTTCTGTCAATCTCATCTTGTGTAATAGGTCGTTTCATCTTTATGGTAAAGTTATTTATATAACCAGTCAGACCCTTATCAAGAAGCATTAAATTTATTGCATCTGTTATTGTTTGAATAATTGTGTTCTGTATTCTGACTATCATCTTTGCATATCTTGCAGAAATAATAGTCAATGATGTTCCACCATTAAAACCTGCACCATCATCAGTAAATCCGAAGAACTGTTTTGGGATTCGTAATGCACCAAATACAACATCTCTGAAATATTCAAGGTCAGTTAATTGCCCCACATTTACATCTCCACCAACAGTCTGCATGGTAACATTTCCCACACCATTGTGTGTTGGTACATATATGTTATTTTCAATGGGTCCAGGATTGGTATACTCATTCATAGATACACCAGCTTTAAGGGATGATTTTTGTTCCATAAGAGTCTTAAATCCCTGTAAGTGTGGTTGTACCATATCCTTAGGCATATCACCAACTTCTATACTAAATAATCTGACTATTGCTGATTTAGTGACTCTGTTTAATAAAACAGAGTTCTCTATTAACTGTAACATACGCCATGCTTTAAAGACACAATATAGAAGTGATTGACCTCTACGTACTCTGTATCTTGATGTGTTCTTTGTATCATCATTTGATGTACCATCAAATGTAATGCTCACTTCTTCTGGCACTCTATCAGAATTGTCTTCTAAATAACCATGTACAAATTCAGTTGGTTGGAATACTTTAATGTCGTTCTTATTAAAGGAGTAGTTCATAAAGATACTACCTCTATACCAATCCTGATTGCCTGTTACGGCGGTATTTATTTCTGATTTAATATAAGCATAGGTTTTACCAAACTTAGTTAACTCAAACATTTCTGCAGGGTTTGGTACCATTTCCAAATAATGAACATAGTGGTCATTTTTAGCGTATGCTTGTATTGTGACCGATTCTTTCAGTGATGACTGTGTATCTAAATCTAAGTCACTTAAATGTATGTCTTCGTTTAACCTATTTTTAGGGACATCATCAAAAAGAGCATCATTTTCATAATCGGACTGTCTGTACAGCCTTAAGTATATGTCACCATATTTGCATAAAGAATGTACCCATCCATATACATTCTTATTTACTCTCATTGCTTTTAATAAATAGTTTGTATATTTAGCAATGTCAGGGTCAGATGATTCTGCCCATACAATATCACCATTATCATTCGTTTCAGTAGCATCTTCTGCATATGTCTCAAGTACAGATGCAAGCATGGAATCGTGGCTCATGTCATCAATTAGACTATACATTTGGTCTCGACTTCTTGATGCTGTTAAGAATGAATTAAGGGCAGACATATCAAGTTGATTACTCATACCTGCCTGTATTATATTTTTATAGAAACTATTTGTAGTGTTTATGCCTATTTGTTTTTCTGGAGATGGTTCTATATTAGGTTTCTTATTATAGATTTCCTTATCATCAACAAAGGCACTTACATTATTGTTATTTTCTGTTGGCATAATTTACCTCTTACCAAATTAACATACCATTATATGCTATAGGTCTATCTAAACCATTCTTAGCAGATTGCTGTTTTTTATCTTCTTTATAGGCATTTGCTACACTGTCAGGCATAAATAATTTCTGTAATTCCTGCTCAAATGCATCGTTTACCCTATTTTTTATACTGCTATTGTTACCTGTATCACTATTTAATTTAACAGTATCCTCTAAATTTTCACCAAAATCAAAAGCGTACTCTTCTATATTTTGGGATGCATTCCACAAAGCACCACACACAGCATCAGATTGGTCTTTAGAACCCTGTTGACCATTTTCAGGGTGATTTATATGTCCATCAGGCTCTTTTTCCAACCCAACAATCTCATCAGTAAGTTGGT
>CALVLC010000095.1 GCA_944336335.1 uncultured Bacilli bacterium
ATTAGTGCAAGAACCAATGAAGAAAGGGTTCTTGGTTATCTGTACAAGAACTTCAGTAAACAGGCAGTTAGCAAGATGAAGAAAATGGCTATCAAATTGCATGAGATGCTGTGTCACGGTAACCACACAGACTATTGTGGTTGGTACTATGAGATTAGGGACGGTGTTCATGATTGGAATAGGTGGGAACATCAGCACTACCTTATATATGCACATAATTGTTATGTCTCTAAGATTACAATCGAAATGGTAAAGGCTGTTGAAAGAGCTACACATGATGTGTATTCTAATATAGGGAAGTAACTATATATGAGATTATGGCATACAGATTTGATTGATGTTTTACCTCGACAGCAATTACTTGGGCAGTGGCGTGAACTCAACAGTATATTCAAAAATCAGAACAGACACATACTTATAAATTTTGTATATGATTATCCAAAAGAACATCTGCTTAAATATTGTTTTAAAGTAACCCGAGAGATGCGAGATAGAGGATATTCATTCAACGTTTATAATGCTGAAAAATATTTTGAGTTTGATAAGCATGCATATTCTTTTATTGAAACTGCATTTCCTGAAAAAATGACAGACCGCTACCTTAAACAATGCCTTTATAATTTGCAAGAAAAATACGATTGTGGTGGCATAACAACAGAAGAGTGGCAACGTATAGTTGATAAGTTTGGGGAAGTAATATGAATAATGAATGGCTTAGCAATTTAAAAGTCGGGGATAAGGTTTTTCTTAGAGAAACATACTGGGGAATATATAGTTATAAGGAAGTTGGATATGTAGACCACATACTATCAACAGGAGAAGTTTGTGTTAATGGTATAAAATTTAAAAAGGGGAAAACTTCATTTAACTCTGATAATCCTTTGGAATTTTATGCGTATATAGAAGAGTGTACGGAACAAGATTATGTAGAATATATGCAACAAAGGTATGCTGAACATATAGAGGCAAGACTTCAGAATCTATCTGAACCACTTACATATGAACAAGCACAGGCTATTGCAAGAATTATGGGATGGGGCAATCAATAATTTACAGTATGATAATGATATGATTTTTGAAGGAAGTATATTTAGATGAGTATAACAGCTAGTGAATCAAATAATAATCTTACAAAATTGACCCCACGGACATCCCTGCGTATGTGTGATAGGGGTGATTTGCCTTATGTTTCAAAAAAAGCATCATCTACATTAGGCAATTTAGTTGAAACTAAAGAAGATAAATACATAACTGATGACAGTGTAGTAGCTAAGTACAGTCTATCAGATGAACAGTTAGAGGCTTTGAACGAGATTAAAAAGGGTACCTCTATTGTAATTGATAGTGTAATTGGGGCAGGTAAAACAACTGTACTGCAAGCTATTTGTGATTCATTTCCAAATATGAACATTCTTTACCTTACCTACAATAAGCTTCTAAAAATAGATGCACAGAAGAAGATAAAAAACAGTAACGTAACTGTACAGAATTATCACGGATTTGTTTATAGATACTTAATAACAAGTGGTCTTAATATTGAACCAAGTAAGCAGATAAGGACATTTTTGGAGAGATTTAGTAACATTAAATTTAACTTTGATTTAATTTGCATAGATGAATATCAAGATTTAGAGGAAGATACAGTTGATTTATTGCTCTTTATAGCTAAAAAGTGTCCTAATGCTCAGTGGATTTTTGTGGGGGATATGGCACAAAAAATATATGATAAAACTGATGTAGATGTATATAAAGACTGTATCAATAAAATTATACCAAATTATGTGCCTGTATCTTTTACAAAGTCATTTAGAATTTCAGAAAAACACGCAGAGTTTTTGTCCACTATATGGGGAAAAACAATAATTGGCGCAAACTCCAACTGTAAAGTAAAGACTACAAATTCATTCAAAGATGTATTAAGTTTATTAGATAAAACACCTAATGAGCAACTATTAGTGCTAGGACCAAGATATGGCTTAACTCAAGAATTAGTCAATCTATTAGAGAAACATAATCCTAAAAAGTATAATAAACAAACAGTTTGGACAAGTATAAAAGATAGGGATGAAAATTTTAAGATTAAGCCCAATTCAATGATTGTAACAACCTATGATGGATGCAAGGGAATGGAAAGACCCGTGTGCATTGTTATAGATTGGACGAATACTTATTTTAAAAATAGGGTAGAGAAGCCATTTGTTGACCAATCAATTATACGTAATCTATTTTGTGTAGCTGCAAGCAGAGGGAAAAGTGAAATTCTCTTTTATCTAAATGACAAATGGCAATCAAAAAAAGACACTAATGAGGACACCCATCTTTTAGAATATGAGGATATGTCTGATGATTTTGTTCAAGTAATGCCTACATATGAACCTAGCTCAATGTTTGAATTTAAGCATACAGTTGATTTGATGAGATGCATAGATGATATTAAAGTTGAAAAAATTGAACAAGATGACATATCAACAATAATTGTGCAGAGAGCTGATGGTAATATTGATTTAACACCCGCAGTGGGTATTTATCAAGAGATTACATTTTTTCATTATTGGAATTTTGATAAACATCTTAATGCTCTTGCGGATAAACCGATTCTCAATAAGATAAAGAAATGGATTGGTGAACAAAAAACATTGACAGATGAAAAGAAAGCACTTGCTCTAACTGCCTATTCAACAGAACTTTACCGATATTGTAATCAAGCAACACACAAATTTATTACAGATGACCAACACAAGAAGCTGTTAGAAAGATTGAGTAGTAAGATAGATGCAGATTCTACAGACATACAGGTTAGATGCTGTTTTCAAGGTAAGTTTTCAGCAAAAGGTCTTATTGACTATGTTGACAGTGATAAAATACCTTGGGAACTTAAATTTGTCAGCAACCTTACGAATGAGCATATTTTACAAGCAGCTATATATTCTGTTATGTGGAACTCACCCTACGCTTATCTGTGGAATACAATGACAAATGATTTGAGGAGAATAACAGTTGTAAATAAAGATAAGTTTATTGAGGATGTCTATAAGTGCATCACTATGGGGAGAACTCTTAGAAATGAGTAATTATCATATAAACAATTTTTATGATATACTTACAACAGAAAACAATGATGAAGATAATAAAAAAAAAAAAAGATAAGTAGGTGAATAAAGATGTTTTCAGATGAATGGTTAAATAAATACAGAACTACAAAAAAAGAATATGAATCAGCTAAAGAACACGTTTATAAACTATTTGTGGATTTAACACGAGAGGTACATAATTGTCCTTTTTGTGGTAGTAAAGCATCCCTATTCATTGATGAGGACGATAATAAATGTTATCGTGCAAAAATACAATGCCAAAATTATGATTGTCATGTTTCAAAAAGTGGGTATCCGCACAGAAACATAACTGATGCAGAATTAGACAGCTATAGAATTGTATATACTTGGAATAGAAGGGTGAATAATAGTAACAATGAGAGGAAATAAATATGATAACAAATAAAGATATATTTAATTATATAGAAAAACTCCCCATACATATTGGTGAAACGGTTTATTTTGTTAAGGAATCTTGTTCTGATGTAACTGATGATAACTATAATTGTGAGTTTAAAACAGGTAATATAAATCATATAAATTTAGACATTAAACCAACAGGTATTGATACTATAATTAATGTAGGCAGTCCAAGTTACTTTAAATTCACATTAGATATGTTAGATAAATGTGTATTTACTGATTATAATAAGGCTACTGAATTATATAGGTCTAAGCAAGCAACAAGAGAAGAGTTCTTAAAAAAGAAAGACGAGGAAAAACTTACCACTATTAATAACCTGACTGATAGTCAATTACTTGATACCGTTAATAGATGCCTCAATGATAAATGTGTTGGATGCCCTCTCAAAGGAACTATAGAATATGCCAATCAGTGGTGTGATGAGATTATTATGAATAGGCTAGAAGAAAGATTAAGAAAGGATACTACTAATGAAAGTAACTAAAAGAGCAACTCAAAAGATAAATAAATGTAAAAAAGTATATCTTGTTGTCTGTTATGCAAAATGGACTGTAAGAGAATTCCCGTGGACAGGGAAATTCACCACATATAGGGGCAACCCATGCCCATTAGTTTGGGATTATGATGACCATAATGGGACATATGAAGAATATGCTAAAAGACCCATCTACCTAACTACAACTGGTGAGGTATGCACATGGACTTTTACTAAACCTGTAGCCCAACGAATTGCGAATGCTTTACAATTTTTTAATGAAAAAAGTAATTAAAAGTACTTGACAAATTTTTAATAATGTTTTATATGATAATGACACAAAGGATTTAAAAATAGGCTCTGCTACCACATATAAAGCTCAGGGAACTACTTATTGTTCCGATTTAAATATTTTAAAGAAGTTCATTGAGCAAGAAGGTGAAGGCAACATAATAAAATGTATATATGAGATAGGACTACCTAAAAAATGTAGGTTTGAATAATTAATGGGTGATTTTATGAATATTGAAGAAGCGAAAAATAAAGTTAAAGCATCAGAAGATTATAAATTTTTGTGGGAACAGCCACTTATTCTGCTTTCTCTCGGTGGCAGTATAGCTTATGGTACTAATAATGAAAATAGTGATATCGATGTAAGAGGTGTCATGTTTGAGCCTGTGGAATCACTTATTGGTCTCTCTAATTTTGAACAATTGGAGAGGCACGATAAAGAAAAAGATGTTGATGCAGTTGTTTACAG
>CALVLC010000096.1 GCA_944336335.1 uncultured Bacilli bacterium
ATTGCAATTATCTGCTCTTTTCTTTCCATATAAATCACCTCTTATTTAATTTGTACATCTATTATATAATAAATAACTGCAAAAGTCAAATGATTTTGCAGCTATTTATCAATACTTATAAATTTTATTTTAACATATCTCTTCACATAACATTAATTATTCTCTGACTTCTGCTCAAAGTATTTACAGATTTTTGCACCATTATGTGATGCTCCTCCCCAAGCATTATAATATTCACCAGGAATATCATCTGCACTGCAATGACTATAATACTGGCAGTCGTTGCATGTCCTAGAGTTGTCAGATGGCTTGTACACACTTTCCCACCTAATCTTGTTCATTATTCTTTTCATAAAGTCCATATAAATAGTTTCCTCTTACACCCATTTAAATATATTAACAATTAGCGTTATTGTTAATACCATCAGATTCTTCATTCATAGTCAGTAACACCTTATTAATTTTGTTATCTATCATTTTTGTCAATTGTGATTCTGTTTTACCTACAGTTTTATCCCATGTAAAAGAGATTCTTTCCTCTTTATTGTGTGGGATAGCAATAATTACCTCACAACCGATACTTTGATTAAAGGCGGTTAGTTCTCTATCCCAAATAAGAAGATTTGGAAAATCAGTGCACATTTGATTAACGATTTTTTCAATCAAATGATATACTTCTGACGGATTTTTTATTTTCTTAGTCATTAATTTTTCCATAGATTCACCTATACAATTAGTCAAGAGGACAAACAAGCTGGCTAGGTTTTACATGAAGATATTCAAACCCATTTTTTATAAGTGCTTTTTTGGCATTCTCTGCAGTTTTATAAGTTTTACCCCTAAAACTATAGAGATAGCATTTCTCATACATAGTCACACCATTTATCACACCACCGTAGTTAAGACCGATTACCCAATATCTACCTGCTATCTTAGCAACTGCTGCTTTCATATAACACCTCTATAAATAAAGTATAATGTAATCTTTCTGATTACTCTAATATTATAGTATATTTTAATTAAAATGTCAACTATTTAGCAGTATGATTTATAATTTATTGACCTATATAATACCAATATACTTTAAATAGGCTTCCCCCTGAGCTAAAAATGTATAGATTAATGACATCATCAAATTATATGACCATCCAGAATGGTTCTGTTCTTCGATAGTATTTTTAGCTTCTTCAAAGTTTTTACTGTCTATATTATGTGCCACCTCACTCAGACATCTCAGTTCTGCCCCATTATATAAATCATCAACTCTTGCCTTAACACACTCTTCCCACTCATCAATATTTTTGGTGACAAAATTCTTACCTTCATTAACCCAATAGGAGATAATTTCACTATTGTGCTTTTTCCTCTCCTCTCTCTCAGCTTCTTCTTTTTCTCTTCTTTCCTTTTTATATTTTTCCCATTCATCAATAGTCTTACCTGTGATACTTTTGTACAGCTCATCCAATGACATATCTGTAGTAATGGTTGTCCCATTAAATTCTGTACAAGCATCTACATTATGATTTTTATAGTTCTGAAGGATAGAAAAAGCTTCCCCTATCTGAGTTCCAGGTGCAATTGTAATATGTCTGTATTCTTTCATCTTATTATCACCTCTTATTATTAATTAGATGCACTGTTATGATTATTGTAATGTATAATAAAATTATCTAAAAGTCAAGTGAGGTTAATGGTTTAAAGTATCTTTTTGAGACCACCCTCCCCAACAAGATAGCCAATACCATCAAAGTCCTGCACAGCATATATATTATCATAAGGGCACCTATCATGCTGTCCCCTACCTATGATTTTAAATGTAGTGTGTGGAACACGTTTACCATTATTCCACCTACCACTAGGTGCAATTTCTTTAAACTTTGATATGTAGTCAGGGTAAACTTCTCCCTTGTTTTCTATTGTAACTACATCACCGATTTCAAATTCATACTCAGACTTTCCTGCTTTTTTTTTTTTTTTTGGCTCTATACCATAAGCACGAGCAAGAGCTATCCTTATTCCCTCATACTCGCTAAACTTGTCCTTGGGGTGACATTTTGCCACACCAATATTACCATTTGGCAATGTCATAGTAACTGTGTTCCCACTAACAGTGTAGTTTATTAACTTTGTGGTATTGTCTATAAGAGTACAATTGGATGCATCACACCAACAAGTAAAGGTAATGTGGCTACTGGGGCGTGATTTCCAATTTACCTTAATGAAATTTGCATCAATAGCGACAACTTCCCCAATATCCCCCTCATTAATCATATGCTCAAACGCACATACTTTACCTGCCCTCTTATTGTACCTCACTTTATTGCCGATTTCAAACTTACAGATATTTGTCTTGTCAATACTCTTCTCTACACCAAGTGCATCTATAAGAAAGCCATTACCATTAGAGTCTTCTACAGCATATACAGTACTACCTGATGAATCATGCTTCCCTATGCCTATAACTTTAAGCACATCCCCATTTTTAAGTGAACCATCGCCGCCTACCCATTTTGAATTTGGTGCAATTTCAGTGAATTTTTCCACATATTCAGGGTAATTCTCTAATCGGTCAATAACGGTAACCCTATCACCAATCTTAATATCGTTCATAATTATCACCTCGCGTATACTTGATTAATTATCCTGCACAGATTAATCTGCATAGGGGTTAGGAGGAAAGTGTCCTATCTGTCTAGGACGATAGCCGAACACATCTTTGAAATAATCAGAGTAGAAGTCAAATGTAGGACCATCAACTTCTTCCCAAGTCTTGCCTGCTATATACTTTTCATAGTAGGCTT
>CALVLC010000097.1 GCA_944336335.1 uncultured Bacilli bacterium
ATAATTGAATGACCTCCATACGCTTAACTTTAGACTTACTTCTACTACCTCTACGTTTATGTGACTCTTCCTTTATGCCAATAAAGTATTTACATTTATTGTGGTCACATAAGCATCTATCCTCACATTTTTTCTTAGCACATAAATTGCAACAAAGATACTTATCTGAACAAGTGTTTGACCATACGCACGATTTATTATCCTCATTGTTGCCTATCTCAGTAGATATCTTCTCTTTCAGCATATTATACCAACTTTAGGGGAGAATTGTCAATAAACTTGATTGTAGATGAACTATTATAAATCATCAGTGAAATGTCTTTACCAAATTTATAGGTCTCCACAGGAATTCCTTTAGCAAAGGCATATCCTACTTCCCAAGCTGCCCCACAATCCCCATCTGCTCCAAAATCTAAATAAATGACTTTATCACATTTATTTATTTCTGCAACATCATAATCAAATACTTCTTTTGCCCATTGTTCGTGTGGGAGATTTTCACCATTTGGCACTAAAAACTCCATAGGGACTATCACCTCATTGCCAGGTACACTTCTAAGTATTTTTGCAATACTGTTAATTTTTTCACGAGTTTCTTCTGTGAAAAACCCACTTGATATGTAATAAATCATACTTCACCTATTATCAATTATTGATGTTAAAAATCATTGTTTGTAAATGACTTCCTATCAAACTCTTTAAGTTGCTCTCTTGTTTCTTTTTTCTTGTTGCCCAATACCCTTGTTCTTGTTGCAGAGGCATAATGAATTCTGTTAATTCGTTCTTCATCTGATTCCTTGATGATTGACGGAACAGACTTCCTTTTCTTATTAATTTTTCTTATTTTATTTTTTATATGACGGATATTCATTATAGCAACCTCTCATTAATTATTATTATAAGTGTCTATTATATTTAAAACTTGAATTATTACCTTTTAGCTGTATCATCGTGACCTCAAAAAGACTGCCATCTCTGTCAATATGTTCAGTATAACCAAATCCACCGAACTGTCTAATCAGTGATTTAATTTCTTTAACTGAGAGAGGACCGACAACATTATCTACATAAGCTACTTGGTCTCTATATTGATTTGGAATTGATACACACTGTTTGCTTGTACCATCTTTGAGAATTACGCTACATCCATTTTTTAGCAACGTTTCCTCATTAGTATCACTTGGAAACTGATAATAACTTAACCTCATTGTTTACCTCCGAACACTTTGTGCTTATATTATAACCATCTTATGTTAAAAAGTCAACTAATTTTATATATAATTAGTTAAATTATTTATAAAAAAATAGCTGTCCTAAATAGGACAGCTAACTCTTACCAAGAAGGTCTATCTCTATCAACAGAGCCATATCCCATAAGATACCCTGCATTTACTTGTGGACTACTTAACTCACCATATGATGTCAGATAAGTCATATTCCCACCAATATCTGCAATGAATAAGGATGAACTGTTAGTTCCAACACCAACACTGCTTCCAATTTCACCACTTATATAACCAAACGTGCCATCAGAATAAGCTACATTTCCCTCGGCTTTATACAAATATCCTGTAACTACTCCTAAACTGCTTCTCTGTGTGAATCTGTGCACGAATCCCTGAAAAGATTTTATATTTTTTGGTAGTAGTCCCTCATCACTGAAATTAGTCAGATTATTATACATAGTTAAACGTGTATTGAGTGTTGTTGCACTTGTAATTATAAAATTAAAATCACGGGCACTCATAACATTAAGCATAACGTGTATATCATTTGCAGAACTTACTGATGGTTGAAATATATTTATATATGGAAAGGCTGTGTAGTAATAGATTGGGTCAGCTACTGTTGGTATATCACTTTTCAATGCATATTGGCTAGAGTCAATTCCACCAAGGCTATCTGCATTATTTGCTGTGTTAGCAGTTGATGCTGAAGCAGCTGAACCAGTTATATCCACATCAAGGGGAGATTTACATGCTGAGGGCTTACCATTTTCAAAATAAATTGGCACTGAAACTGAACCACCACTAGTAGTTAGTCCATTGGCTAATCCGACTTTAAGGTCAGATTGATTTATCCAATCAACAGAATTATCACTGTTTATGTATAAAATTTGACCAATACTCCCCATCTCAATAGAATGAACAGAGTCCTCAGAATTACTTGGTGCAACTAGTAAACCACCAGGATAGATAAAATTATTTGTACCTAATCCACCATTAGAGTATTTAATCACTAAATCATTAGGAAGCGAACCGAATGAATCAGCATAACTTGCTTTTATTGCTTCCAAGTCCTTTATGGGTGTTTTGCCATCACCAACATAAAGATATCCATTTGTGAGGTTATATACAGGTTGTCCCTCACCAGCTATCTGCTCACTTATGGAAATGATGTGCTCATCTCCTCTTAAAAATTTAATCATACAACTAAACTCCTATATATTAGTAGATATCAACCCTCGTATCCATAATGACATACAATATGTAAATTTTCACCCTTTGGAGTTGTGTATTCAGTTATTTCCTCTTCTAAGCAATCATCTTCTCCATAGTTTATAGAGTTAAAGCCCATATCATGCAGATAGTCCTCAAGTGTCCCACCACTTTGTCTGTCATATTCTTCCTCTAAGCAATCTTTCAGTTCTCTGTCTCCAATGAATTTTTTAAGTTCTTCTGATGCTCTTTTTTCATAGCTGTAGTCAGACTCTTCCCACATTTTAATAACATCTTGTATGGTTACATATTTGCCACGATATACCTGATATAAACAATTTGGGTCATTACGCATATCCGATAGCTTAGTCCACTCATCATCTGTATATATGGTTATGGTGTGTGTACTACTTGAATTTGTCTCAAAAACGCTTTTTCTAATTTTTATCACTGCTGATTCTCCTATAAAATTTAAGTTGTTACACTATAATATACACCATTAATCGTTTAAATATGCCCAAAATGCAACAACCTTTTCTCCACTTGGTGTTGTTATACAATCAAAATCACTTTCATCACTATATTCATTTATAAACTTATCTGTTTTTTCATAATTCCAAAAACCAAATCTGTCTATAAATGTTTCCAAATCATCCTTATTTCCACTATTAGGGATTGGGTTCTTTTCTAAATACCTACCATATTCATTCTTAATCAAATTTAAAGCCTCGTCCATCGTAACAAGGTACTTCTTGCCAATTGGACGAGTATCTAAATACCTTTCACCTCTTTCAAATGCATCGTACTCTGACTTTAGGCATAGGCAAAAAGAATGAGTTGAACTACTATTTGTTTCATAAACATTTGTTCTAATCTGTATCATGTCTATCATCCTTAATTTTTTCAAAATAAAATTCTACTATATTGTGCTCTTCTTTAACAAGTCCATACTTCTTAGCTAAACGATATACAAAGACTCTGTCTAATGATTTAAACAAATCTTTTGATAATCGTTTTCTAAACCCTTCTATAGTTCGTTCATGCTTATCATAATTACATTGTCTGCAAGCAGGCAGAAGATTATCAATATCATTTGAACCTCCTCTACCTACTGCAATTATATGGTCAACTTGCATATCCTTATATTCAAGCTTACAT
>CALVLC010000098.1 GCA_944336335.1 uncultured Bacilli bacterium
CGCTGGGCGTGCTGGGGCTGTTGATCCTGGGCTTTTCAGCCCTCAAAGCGGCCCTGGATATGCCCCTCTGGGTGCCCCTGGCCTTTCTGGCCCTGGTCTCTTTGGCCGGGGCGGCGGCAGAAAGGAGCGGTAAATGACCAACGCGGAGAAAAAGGACTGGCTGCGGCGGTACCAGGACAGTTTACGCCAGGAAAAGGAACTGGCCGAGGAAGTGGAGCAGCTGGAGGTGGAAATTTGAATGAATGATGTTGTCGGGGCCATGCGGGACTTGATTGAGGCCCAAAGTAGGTATATTGCGGTAATGCAGGCAGGCGGGAGCGTGATTTCAGAAAATCCCGGAAAGGTTTATTGCGAGGAAAAAGAATCCGAGAAAGAATCTGTGACGTTCGCTGTGTACTCTGATGACTTCTTGGAACGGCATAAATCATGTGTGCGCCGGACGACGTATGACACGTACCGTTGGAATCTGAATAAAAAAATCAATCCAGAAATAGGAGGTATGGAAGTCCGGAAAATAGATTCAGCCGTTGTTCAGGATTACGTAAACGACATGACAGCCAGAGGAATGAGCGTCCATTCTGTGCGGGACAATGTGGGAATCATCAAGCTGGTTATAAAGGATTACGCCAAAGCAAGCAACAACCCGGTACCGGTAATTGACGTTAAATACCCAAGGGCGAAAAAGCAAGACCTGTCAAATCGAATTTTGAAAAGCCAGGACTATGACTTGCTTTATAGGCACTGCGTGGAAAATCCTGATAGGGTTGGCATTGCCGTACTTCTTGGCATGGTGCTCGGGATGCGCATAGGCGAGGTATGCGGACTTATGATGCAAGATGTTGATCTCAAAGAAAAGCGGGTTAAAATCTCGCGTTCCGTAAAAAGAGTGAGAACGCAGAGTGGGTCTGAACTTGAAATTTCCGACCCCAAAACAGCATCAAGCGTAAGGGTACTGCCGTTGCCGGATGAAATCGCGAGTGTGATTGAGCGGATTGATCTGAGCGAGAGTGACTACATTGCAAGCGGCAGAAGCAGCCCGACAGAACCCCGGACATTACGGCAGGCGTATGGGCGGTTACTTAAAAGGCTGGGGATCGAAGCGCACACATTTCACGACCTGCGGCACACATTCGCATCCAGGGCGATAGCGAGTGGAGCCGACCCAAGAAGCGTGGCTGATCTGATGGGACACACGACTGTGGAAATGACGCTCAACACTTATACCCATACGGATGAAGAGAAGCGCAGAAAGGTGGTGCAAAATGCGTTATGCCAGAATCCGACTACGAGTGGCTTGACCGGATGAACTTGTGCCACAGGTGCAGAAAAGAGAGACCTGCACCCGGAAGAAAATTTTGCTTTGATTGCCTTGATAAAATTCGGGAAGAAAATGCGCGGCGGTATGATCCCGGGAAAGCCCGAGAATATCAGGCGCGCCGGAGAGAGCTTTACCGCCAAAAAAAGACCGCCGGAATCTGCGTGAGGTGCAGCAAACCGGCGACACATGGAATTTATTGCTACGACCATCTTATTGCGGCAAAGCGCCACAACCGGGAAACTGCCGAGCGGAGAAAAATGCAGCGGCATGAACGCGGGCTTATTCCTGAAAAAAGGGTTGCCGCCGGGCTGTGCCCAAGGTGCGGCGCTGAAAAACCAGCCCAGCAGAAATATTGTGACGACTGCATAAAACAGCTGACCGATGCACTCAATCATGGCCGAGACAAGTCGCCATTCAGGTCCATGGAGCGGCAACGATATAGCCAACAAAGATCGCGGAGGTACACAAATGGGAATTCTGCATGACTGGTACATCACGACCGGTAACGCCGGGAGACTGTGCGTATTGCCCGAAAGGATGATGAAGAACCGCGAAAGCCTACGGCATATAAGGTGCACTGGCATTGTAGACGCCGTTGAACAGCTCAAGAACTATGAGAAGGAGGTGCGGTGATAAATATTGTATGCGCTGCTGTAAATGCGGAGCAGCTGTATCAGATCGCAAAAACAAGCGATTGGAGATGATCCGGATGAAAGCCGAAGAAGAGTACAAACGCCAACAAAGGGGATCGAAGCCCATGACTGACCGCATTCCCGCAGACATTTACCGGCAGTGCACGGCCATTGCCAAGAGCTACTACACCATGCTGCACCGGAGGAAAGAGCAGGAGGAAATCATCTTGCACGGATCACCGGTAAACGATGGACAGCCCAAAAGTTCGGGAACAGGAGACCCCACGGCCCGCAAGGCAGAACGGCTCATAGCCGCCAAAGAGCGCAACGACTGGAAGATCAGAGCCGTAGAGCAAGCCTGGCGCCGGATGGTGGATGAAACAGCTCGGGAGTTCATCAAGAAGAACATATTCGAAGGCATCCGGATGCAGTACATCGACCTTCCAATGAGCGTTCCCACCATGAAAAGAATGCGCAGTAAGTTCATTCGCTTTGTAGCCGAAGAACTGGGCGAATTTTAAAAGTTGATACCTTTTGCGCAAGTCAAGGGGGTAAAATGAGTATAGTGAGTTTCCGGACCAGGGAAGCGCACTATCCACCTCCTTCGCCCCGGCAGACGGCGGGACTGGCAAAGCCGAGGTAGTAGTCTGCCCCTATCCTTGCAGCACCGACCCGTTTCCACTGGGCCGGTGCTTTTATATGCCGCTATGGCCCAGATGGATGGGACGCGCG
>CALVLC010000099.1 GCA_944336335.1 uncultured Bacilli bacterium
AATTGCTTATGCAGCTAGTATAGCTATTCCTGAAATACCGAAAGATAAAAAACAATTCTTTAAAGATAGTTTAAACGAAATGAAAGCAATATCAATGAGAGAGAAAGCTGGAGCGGATTTGGTGAAAGTTTTGATTGGAAGAGAAGTTCCAGTAGTAGTTGATCCAACAATTTTATTATCTAAAGAAGAATGGCAAAAGATTGAAATGAGACCTGAGTGGTATAATGATGAAAAATATATTTTAACTTATTTTTTGTGAAATGATTCATCAATAGTTCAAAATATTGCTAAGAAAAATAATTGGAAAATCTATAATTTAATTGATAGTAATGATTTAGAATTATATACTTCACGAGTAGAAGAATTTATATTTTTAATAGAACATGCACAATTAGTAGTGACAGATTCTTTTCATGCATGTGTTTTTTCAATTTTGCTGAATACACCATTTTTAGTTATTAATAGAAAACAGAAGGGCGTAGCAGATATGACTTCTCGTATAAATACATTATTAGAATTATTTGGATATCAGAATAGATATATTATAAATGGTAAAAGTGATTTGTCTGATGAAGAAATTATAGATATGAATTTTGATAATGTAAAATTTATTCAAGAACAAGAAAAAATACGTTCTTTGAAGTATATAAAAAATGCTTTGAATTTAAAATGATTTTTTGATTTAATAATGTTTAATATTATAGAGAATTTTATTATATAAAAGGATGAATATTTTGAAAGATTTAGTATCAGTAATAACTCCTTGTTATAATGGAGAAGGAAAATTGAATTTATTTTTAGATTCAATTTTAAATCAGACATATGATAATATAGAATTTATAATTATAAATGATGGTTCTACTGATAATACAGAGAATATTATTTTAAAATATAAAAAAATTTTTGAAAAAAAAGGAGTTAAATTTATTTATTTAAAACAAAAAAATGCGGGTCAAGATGTTGCTTTAAATAGAGGATTAAAATATTTTACAGGAAAATATTTAATGTGGACAGATTCAGATGATATATTGGATCCTCAAAATATAGAAGAAAAGGTAAAATATTTGGAACAAAATAGAAATTGTGGATTAGTATATTGTAATACTAATATAGTTAAATATGGAGAAATTAATAAAATAATAAAAAAATGGGATAAAGTATTGTATAAGAATAGATTAGAAAATTTCGAAGATATATTATTAGGAAAAATTATATTTGCTGGTGGAGCTTGGATGTTAAGAAGTGAATATTTAGAAAAAATTAATCCTAAAAAAGAAATTATTATAACAGGTCAGGGTCAAAATTGGCAAATGTTATTACCAATGGCATATAATTATGATGTAGGTAAAGTTGATAAATATTTATTTACATATATTATATATAAGGATAGTCATGCTAATAAAAAACGTACATTTTATGAACAAAAGAAAAGAACGATAGATACATTAAATGGATTAGATAAAATATTGAAGCAAATTAATATAGATGGCGCTTTATATAATAAATATTATAATATGGTTCTTAATCAATGGTATATAAATTTATTAAATCAAGCTATTAATTATAATGAAAAAATAGAAAGTAGAAAAATTTATAAGTGGTTACAGTCTAAAAATATAAAAATTGAGATAAAATTAAAGATAAAATATATATTGTTACAATTGGGAATTTATAAAAAAATATATAATATAATAAAGGAGTAATATAATGGAAAAATGTTATACAAATGAGATACATACGCAAATTTTAATAGCATTATTAAAGGCTCATGGAATAAGAAAAGTTGTGGCTAGTCCTGGTGCTACAAATATATGTTTTGTAGCGAGTATACAAAATGATCCTTATTTTGAAATATATTCTTCAGTTGATGAACGTTCAGCTGCATATATCGCTTGTGGTTTATCTGCTGAATCTGGAGAAGCTGTAGTATTAAGTTGTACAGGAGCGACAGCTTCTAGAAATTATATTCCAGCTTTAACAGAAGCTTTTTATCGTAAATTACCTATTTTAGCTATTACATCTACTCAAAGAATTGAAAGGATAGGTCATAATATACCTCAGGTTATAGATAGACGAACACCTTTAAATGATATTGTAAAAATGAGTACACAAGTATCTGAAATAAATAATGAAGAAGATAAATGGAATTGTGAAATCACTATAAATAAAGCTATTTTAGCATTAAAACATCATGGTGGTGGACCAGTGCATATAAATTTAGTAACAAATTATAGTTCTATGTATAATACAAAAGTTTTACCACTTGTTAATGTTATTAATAGAATAACTTATAAAGATGCATTACCTGATATACCAAAAGGGAAAATAGGTATATTTGTAGGTAATCATAAAAGATGGAGTGAAAAATTAACAAATTTGGTTGATCTTTTTTGTAAAAAATATAATGCAATTGTTTTTTGTGATCATACTAGTAATTATAAAGGAAAATATAGAGCTTTTGCGGGATTAATAGCTACTCAAGAAAACTATAAATCTTCATGTTGTTTTGTAGATTTATTAATTCATATTGGTGATATATCTGGTGGATATATGTCTTTTAATCCAACAAAAGTATGGAGAGTGAATCCTGATGGAGAAATATGCGATACCTTTAGAAAACTTCAATATACTTTTGAGATGGAAGAAGAAGATTTCTTTGAACGATATATTAATATAATAACAAATGAAAAAAATGAAAATACTTTTATTACAGAGTGGAAAAGTGAATATGAAAAAATATATGCCAAAATTCCAGAATTACCATTTTCAAATGCATGGATAGCTCAAAATACAATTTCTAAAATACCAGAAAATAGTGTTTTGCATTTAGGAATACTTAATAGCTTAAGAACATGGAATTATTTTGAAGCATCACAAAGTATATTAGGATATGCTAATACTGGTGGATTTGGTATAGATGGTTGTGTGTCTTCATTGATAGGCGCATCATTAGTAGAACCAAATAAATTATTTTTTGGAGTTGTTGGGGATTTAGCATTTTTTATGATATGAATTCAATTGGTAATAGACATGTAGGAAATAATTTACGTATTATGATTGTAAATAATGGAAGAGGGACAGAGTTTAGAAATTATGGACATTTAGGAAGTAAATTTGGAGATGATGCTGATGCTTATATAGCAGCAGCAGGTCATTATGGAAATAAATCAAATAAATTGATAAAGCATTATGCTGAAGATTTAGGTTTTGAATATATTAGTGCTAGTAATAAAGATGAGTACTTAAATAAATTGGATATATTTATAGATCCTAAAATGAGGGGAAAGTCTGTTATTTTTGAGGTGTTTACAGATAGTAATGATGAGAGTGAAGCAATAAAAATAATGAAAAATATAAAAGTATCAAAAAAGACTGCTTCTAAAAGATTAGTAAAGTCTATATTAAGAGAAAATGTAATTTCTGGGTTAAAGAAAATTTTGAAATAATAAGAGAGATAATTTAATGGGTGTAAAAAATTTTTTAAAAACATTAATAGATATTTTTAAGGATGAAAAGATGATACCAGTTCCTAATATAATTAATGCTAATGATTTATTACAAGGGAAAATAGCATTAATTACTGGAGGTAGTAGTGGTATAGGATTTGCTATTGCAAAAAAATTTTTAGAACATGGCTGTAAAGTTATAATAGCAGGAACTAATGAAGAAAAGCTAAAAAAATGTTGTAAAACTTTACAAGGTAATATCCAATATGTTGTTTTAAATATATTGGATGTAGAAAAATTAAGAGATAAAATAGAAGAAGCTACAAATTTATTTGAAGAAAATCGTATAGATATTTTAGTTAATTCAGCTGGTATTATGAATAAATCTGATTTTTGGAATATTTCTTTTGAAGAATATGATAAAGTGATGAATATAAATGTAAAAGGAACATTTTTTATGTGTCAAGAAATTAGTAAAATAATGGTAAAAAAAGGAATAAAAGGGCATATATTAAATATATCATCTTCATCAGCATTAAGACCAGCATGGACACCCTATCAAATGTCAAAATGGACAGTAAGGGGATTTACATTAGGATTAGCAGATACATTAATTCCTTATGGAATTATTGTAAATGCAATAGCACCAGGACCTACGGCAACACCAATGCTTGAAAAAAAAGAAGGAGATTATATATATAATAGAAATAATCCATCAAAAAGATTTGCTATGCCTGAAGAGATAGCAAATGTAGCAGTAATGTTAGTTAGTGATATGGGAAATTTAATTGTTGGTGATACGATTTATGTTACAGGAGGAAGTGGAGTAATTAATTCACATAAATAAAAATAATATTTTAATATGGTAAACTAAGAAAAGTATTTTAGTTTAAATAAAAAAGGATAGGTGTTTATCTATCCTTTTATTTAATAATATATTCTTTTTTATTAAGTGATTTTTATGTTTTGTCAAATATTAATATATATCTATTAATATTTGAGTTTAGTAAAATAATTGATAGTGGAATTTTAATAATTATTAAAAAAAGAAGGTAATAAATTGGAAAAAAACTTTAATAGTATAGATATAGGAAAATTTTGTATGGCATTTTTTGTTATTGCTATACATACACATCCATTTGAATTTTTAGATTTACCTATTTTTTTTATGAGATTATATGAATTAATTTGTAGCTGTGCTGTGCCATTTTTTTTTCTTACAACAGGTTATTTATTAGCTAGAAAATTAAGAGAAAATGATGATTTAAATATAAAATCTAATATTGTAAAGAAATCATTAAAGAAAACTTTTAGATTATATATTATATGGTCTATAGTATATATTCCTTTAGCATTATATGAATATGGCTATATTTACAAAGAACTATTAGGTTCTCGTGTTTTATATGATATAGTATTGTATATTCATGGATTAATATTTAGAGGAGAACATTTTAATTCATGGATTCTTTGGTATTTATTGTCATCTATTTATGTATTAACAATGATATATTTTTTGGTAAAAAAGGGGAAATCTATTAGATATATTACTGCAATTGGAATATTTGTTTTTATTATCGGTATATTTATGACTGGTATAGTTAATACAACAAATAATTTAAATTATTATGAAAGTATTTTACAAAAATTAATACAACATACTTTTGGTAATGGGAGATTAACCATTGGTTTTTTATATATTCCATTAGGTATGTTATTATATGATATAATTTTTTCTAAAAATGAAACAATTATATTTATTTTTATAGGTATTATTCTTACTTTATTTGGATTAAGAAATTGGTTTATGATAAGTGATTTCATAACTGTATTAACATCAGTGGGTATCTTTTCATTATTATTAAATATACATTTAAAAGAAAATGATATATATATTAAATTACGAAATATAAGTATGATAATATATTTTATGCATATGTGGGTATATAGTTTATATTGCATGTTTGTATATAAAAAAATGTTATTTGGTATGGATTGTTTTGTTATTACGTCTTTAATTACATTTATTATAGCTATAGTATATGTAAAATATAAATATAGAAAAATAAATAATTAATATAATGGTATTTAATATATTGTCAACTTGATAAGAAGATCTAATAAGATATTTATAAAATTTGAATAGAAATAAGTTTTATCATTAAAAGAAATTATATAAAGGAAGATACTGTTCGCTTAGATATAGTGTATAATAAATCAGGGAAAATGAGAATTTTGTTAATTAAAAATAGCAATAGTAAATATAAATGATGGTAATAATTACTAAATATTGTAGTTAAAATAGATAGGTAGATTTTTTTACCTATCTATTTTTATATATTCAAAAATTTATTTAAAAATAGATAATTAAATTTTAGATATGGAGAAGATAAATAATGAAAATATTAGTAACTGGTGGAGCAGGGTTTATTGGTAGTAATTTTGTTTATTATGAATTAGATAATTATCCAAATGATGAAGTAATTTGTTTAGATAAACTTACTTATGCTGGCAATTTAGAAACATTAGAAATAGCAATGAAAAATCCTAAATTTAAATTTGTTAAAGGAGATATTGCTGATAGAGTTTTTGTTGATGAATTATTTGCAAGTGAAAAGCCTGATGTTGTAGTAAATTTTGCAGCTGAATCTCATGTGGATAGATCTATTGAAAATCCAG
>CALVLC010000100.1 GCA_944336335.1 uncultured Bacilli bacterium
GATAGAGACTAAAGAATATAAAAAAGTGAGAATGCAAGCACAAAAATTGTTATATAAAGAAAAACAATATATAGAAGGTATAAAATTATTTTTTAAATATTTATGGCTTAAATTGCAAAAAAAATAATATTGGAGAATGTTTAATGCAAAAGATATTGATTATTAATCGTTTAGGAATTGGTGATGTTGTATTAACAACACCACTAGCACAAATTTTAAAGAAATATATTAAAAATGTTAAAATTGGATTTTTAGTAGCAAAAAAAGCAGAAGATATTTTAAAAAATCATCCATATATTGATGATGTTTTTGTTTATAAAAATAAACATGAAAAAAAGAAAGTTATTGATGATATACGAGCAAAAGAGTATAAAGCAGCTATAATTGTAGATGGAAGATTAGGTTCTAGTTTTATAGCTTGGAGAGCAAAGTGTAAATTGTTAAATAGTGCATATACATTTTCTATAAATAAAAAGCAAATTTTTGGCAGAAAGGAATTAGCAAAAAAAGCAATAGAAGATTTTTCTATGTATGCTAAAACAATTTTTGATATTAATTATGATGAAAATTTATTAATACCTAAAATTGGAAGTTGCGATATAAATAGGAAAATTTTTATAGAAAAGTGGATAGAAAAGATAAAAAAGGATACAAAAGAAATTGTTCTTATTGTAGCAAGAACAGCAGCCGATATAAAAAATTGGAATAAAGAGGAATTATCTAAATTAAATTTATATTTGAATGAAAATGGTATAAAGCCAGTATATATAGGCTCTAAAAATGATAGAGAATATATAGAAAGTATATCTGGTACAAAGTTTAATATAGCTGGAGATTTTGGATTACGAGATATACCTGAAATTGCAAGTTATGCTTCATGGGCATTATCTATGTGTACTGGTCCATTGCATATATTAGGTACAGTAGAAAATTTACCAATAATAGCTATTTATGGACCAAGTGATCCATTACGTTGGGCACCCAAAAATGCTATTGTAGTACAAAGTAGTTTGCCCTGTGTTCCATGTTTAAATTGGGCTAAATGCAAAAGAGAAAAGGGTAATACATGTATGGATGAAATTAAGTTTGAAAGAGTAAAAAATATTCTATTAAAGTATGCATTAATAAAATAAAAGTAGAGGAATATTGTATTTTATGAAAAAAATTTTTAATGTTGTTTCAGGTAATCCATCAGGTGCTTTAAATATTTCTATGGAAATTAGTGAATATTTAAAGCAGTGTGGGTTTGATGTAATTGATATTTTTAGAAAATATAATAAAACTAAATATAAAGATGTTGTAGTAATAAAAGATAAATGTACAATAGATTATATTGTATCATTATCAAACTTTATTAAAAAGAATAAGCCAGATTTAGTTATTGTTCATGGATATAGTACACATATTTGGACTAAATTAGCTATAGCTCATAGTGGAGAGCATGTAAAATTAATACATGTAGAGCATAATAGAGAAAAATATACTAGCTTTAGAAGTTTTTTAATGAGAAAATTAGATAAATATACAGATAAATATATTTGTGTATCGAAAGGTGTAGCTAATCATTTAATAAAACAAGGTATAGATGATTCCAAAGTAGAAGTTATTTATAATGGTATAGATGTGCAGAAATTTGATTTGCAAAAAGAAACACACGATATTTTTACAGCAGGTATGGTTGCTCGTTTTAGTAAACAAAAAGATCAAATGACTTTAATTAAAGCAATAGAATATTTAGTTAAAGAAAAAAATGAACAAATAAAATTATTATTAATGGGAGAAGGTAAAACTAAAAAAAGATGTAAAGAATATGTAAAAGAACATAATATGGAAGACTATATAGAATTTATAGATGGAAATTTTAAAGATTTGATAGTAAAAACAGATGTATTTGTATTATCTACTCACTATGAAGGATTACCATTAGTAATATGTGAAGCAATGGCATCAAAGACTCCAGTAATAGGAACAGATGTTATAGGAGTAAATGAGATTATTGTCAATAATGAAACAGGATTATTAGTAAAAGAAAATGATATAGTAGATTTAGCAAATAAGATTATGGAATTAAGAAAGAATAAATTAAAAAGAGAAGAAATAGAAAATAAATCATATGAATGGGTTTTAAAGAATTTTAATAAAGAAAAAATGAATACTGATTATAAAAAATTAATAGGAAATATAGAAGGGAAATTTAAATGAAAAAATTAAAAAAGAGATATGCAGCACTTAGATTTAAAATAGATAAATTTTTAAGAAAAAATAATATAAATAATAAATATTCATTTAATAAAATATTAAGCTATAAAAATAAATATAAAAATAAAAGGTGTTTTATAATAGGTACAGGACCAAGTTTAGAAATTAATCAGTTAGAATTATTAAAAAACGAATATACATTTAGTATGAATTCAATAGTGTTATCATTTAAAGATACTTCATGGAGACCTACATATTATTTTATACAAGATGGAAGAGCATTTAAAAAACTAAAAGATAAGATATTACCATTAGATAAGAAAGATATATTTATAGGAATAAATTATCGTTATGATGGAGTTAAAATAGATGATAAAGAATTTTATAAATGTAATTTTTATCCGTTATATATGAGACCAGACGAAAAAATTTATAAAATAAAATTTTCAGATGATTGTTATGAAATAGTTTGGGATGGAACAACAGTAGTATATTCAATATTACAAATGGCAATGTATATGGGATTTTCTGAGATTTATTTAATGGGAATAGATTGTGATTATACTAGTGGAGACAAAAAAAATATAGTAGAATATGTTAATAATACGAATAATATAATAACAGAAAGTAAAATGTTGTATACTTTTAGTTTAGCGAAACAATATGCTAATAAGAAAGGAATAAAGATTTATAATTTAAATGAAAAAGGAAATTTATATATGTATCCTCGCAAAAATTTATTTGAAGTATTAAAAAGGGGAAATAATGATGTATGTTAATGATTTAAAAAAATCTATAAAAAATGTTATAAAATATGAGTATATCAAAGAAAGAAAAAGTTTATTACATATTGGATATGGTATTGATAATAATTTTGTACGTTGTACAGGGGCATCAATATATTCATTTGTTAAGAATAATATAAATGAAAAAATGGCTTTTCATATTGTAGCACATAATTTATCAAATGATAGTAAAGAAAAATTTAAGATTTTAGCTAAAGACAATAATATAAATATATATATATATGAAATAGATAGTTCTTTTTTTAAGGATTTTCCAACACAATTTTCATGGCCAACAGCTACATATTTCCGTTTTTTATTACCTATTATATTAAATAATATTGAAAGATTATTATATATTGATGCAGATGTAATTTGTTTAGGAAAAATAAGAGAGATATTTAATATTAATTTAGAAAATCATATAATAGGAGCTATTTCAGAATCAGAAATAGCAAATAAAGAGCGTAATAAGATCTTAGGATTAAATAATCATATTTATTTTAATGCAGGGGTATTATTAATAGATATAAAAAAATGGAATGAATTTAATGTTTTAGATAAAGCTATAGAGATTTTAAATAAGTATAGAAATATTTTAACATGCTTAGATCAAGATATGTTAAATATGGTTTTGACAAATCATATAAAATATTTAGATAAAAAATTTAATTGGTTAAATTGGTGGAATTATAAAGATGTAGAAAACATTAATATAAATAATATAGTTTTAATGCATTTTACTGCACATCCTAAACCATGGGATTTAGCTTGGAATGTTAGTCCTATTTGTACATCATTTAATAAAGATATTTATAAAAATTTTGAAGATATGACACCGTGGAAGAATATGCCATTAATACCACCTAAAAATTATAAAGAAATGGAACATTATGCAAAAGATTTGAAAAAAAGAGGATATTATTTAGAGAGTTTAAAATGGTATAAAAATTATTTAATAAATAAGATTATTTTTTTTAAGGAGAAAAATAATGGAAAAAAGAGAGATTTTAATAATAGGAGCTCCAGATAATTTTGTAGGAAAAGTTTTTTCTGATGCAGGATATGAAGTTATACCATATTATAGAAAAACATTAATATCTAGAAAACATAGGATATTTAATTTTCCTAAGATGGAATATTATTTATTTATAAAAAATATTGAGGTAGAAAAGTATAAATTAATAATTATTTTTGATTTTATATATGCAGAAGATATTATAAAATATGTTAGAAGAAGAAATAAATATTGTAAAATTATATATTGGTTATGGGATACAATAGGAAGCGCAGGAGTAACAAATAGTGAAGAAGGATTAAAGTATTTTAAAGATTTAATAAAAAAACAAAAATTATATAATTTTACAATAAGTTCTTTTGACAAAAATGATTGTATAAAATATAAATTAAAATATAATAATCAAACTACATATAGATATAACTTAGCAAATGTTAAATTAGAATTTGATACTTTTTTTTGTGGAAGAGAGAAAGGAAGAATAAATTATTTAATAGAATTAAATGATTTATTAAATAATGTAATGATAAATTCTAAAATTATAATATGTTTAACAAAAAAAAATGATTTTAAAAATAATACAAACATAGAAAATGAAAGACTAAGTTTGTTATGTAATAAGTTTGAAATAATTCATTCTAAAATAGATTATAAGGAGATATTAAATTATATAAATAAAAGTAAATGTCTGATAGATATAGTGCAAAATGGACAATGTGGATTGAGTTGGAGAGCTTTAGAAGCAATGTTTTACAGAAAAAAATTGATTACTAATTTTAAAGATATAAAAGAGTATGATTTTTATAAAAAAGATAATATTTTTATTATAGGAGAAGATGATCTAAATAACATTAAAAATTTTGTAAATACAGGATATGTAGATATTCCAGAAAATATAATAAAAAAATATACGATAGATGGTTGGATAGAAAATTTTATAAATTTTAAATAGGTGAGTTTATGATAAAAAAAGGAATAATTTTAGCGGGTGGTTCCGGAACAAGACTTTATCCGCTTACTAAAGTGATAAGTAAACAATTAATGCCAATTTATGATAAACCAATGATATATTATCCATTATCTACGTTGATGTTAGCAGGTATAAAAGATATATTAGTGATTACAACACCTAGAGATAGTGAAAGTTTTCAAGTTTTATTAGGTGATGGTTCTCAATGGGGTATGAATATTTCTTATAAAGTACAACCTAGTCCAGATGGGTTGGCTCAAGCTTTTATTATTGGTGAAGAATTTATTAATGGCGAAGGCTGTGCACTCATTTTAGGAGATAATATTTTTTATGGTCATGATTTGTCTAAATTAGTTAAAAATGCTACACAAAAAGATGATGGAGCTACAATATTTGCTTATTATGTAAAAGATCCAGAGCGTTATGGTATTGTAGAGTTTGATAAAAATCGTAAAGCAATTAGTTTAGAGGAAAAACCAGAAAAACCAAAATCCAATTTTGCTGT
>CALVLC010000101.1 GCA_944336335.1 uncultured Bacilli bacterium
CGAAGCTTGGCCAAGCGCTCTTTTGCGATTCGCAAAGGCTCAGTCAGCTCAAAGATCCACTGCTGAAACTTCGATTTGTCGACGTGGTATCCAGCGATCAGATCCGTGTATTCATTACGGTCAGGCATCTTGCACCTCGATCGTCACGTCTTCGACTGAGCACATCGCCGCCTCGTTCCAAGCGATGGTGATCGACTTGGCTTCAAGCGCTCCGTCACCTCGTGCAAGCTCTAGGCTTTGCAAGTCGAAGCGAGTATCTACGCCCGTGTCACAATCCTTGACAGCGCTCGAAATTACTCGCGGTAAGTTCACGCTCACGCCAATGGCAAGGCCATTGATGTAGTCGGCAATGCGTTGCTTGATCTCGGTCGCTACATCACTCAGATACGTAGCGCTCGGCTTGATCGTGACCTTGGCCTTGATGGCCACAGATGTCGGACGCGAGAAGCGAACCGTGTGCGGGAAGCCGTACTTGTCCATCAAAGGGTAAGAGACAGAACCGTATGTGCCGGTTCCTTCACCACCCTTGAGATAAGTTGTTTCTGCGATTTCAGCGACCTCGCCGCCGTCAACGATCAGCGCGATCGTGTGACCCGGTACGCCTTCGCTCGTCGGCGAATCATCGTTATTGCAGATGCCGGAAAGACGACGCACGCCAGGCAGATCCAGCACAGCTGCGATGATGCCTTCCCAAAGTGACATGCTTGGAAGCGATGTGCTCTTCGACTGTCGTGTGCGAAGCTCATCGTCAGTTTCTTGCGCCGAGCCGACTACAGCGTCCGAAGGATTCGTGACGGTCTGCCATCCAAGCGTGGCCGTTCCGATTCGATTGATCGCCCCGGCTGTGGCCACGATGTCGCCAGAGCTTTCGGCAGTAGCCGTTACCGTAATTTCACCTTCAACTGGGATGACAACCGTCTCCGGAAGCATCCATCGGTTCCCGTTCGTATCGATAGCCACGCCATTACGAATCGTCGTGCCGGCCTGACCGACAAGGCGCAGATCGGCTGTTGAATGCGTGGCCGTGTGACGTGTCAAGCCGTTGGTCTTGACAGCGGTATCAAGTGCCACACCCTTTGCCGTATTCGGGTTGAAGGAGCTGTAAATCACGACCGCCTGGGCGTTCACGTCTGCCAAAGCTTGCGCGAAGATCGAGATCATCTGCCCGTCCTGTGAGTCAGGCGTGATGACGATGTCGCTGCCGAAGATTTCACGCGCCTTGCCTTGGAAGTACTCAAGCACTTCATCAAAAGCAGGCGCCGTGATGCCGCTCTGTGTGACTTCAAAAACTGCGCTCATAAACTAGTCTCCACAGAAGTGGATCCGTAAATCGTGTTGATGGTGGCCGTGATGGTTATGCGTCGCGTGTCCGGATCCAGAATTGCCTCAAAGTCCTCGATCGACTCGACGCCATCGGTACCCAGGATGCGATCCTTGACGACGCTCTCGACAAGCATCCGCTTGCCTAGTGCGTCCTGAAGCCACGGCGTACCTTCGTCGACGTCGAGAAACCACGTCTCTTGCCAGAGTGCAAGGCGTGTCATGACGCACTGTGCGACACCTTCGGCAGAGTCTTTGTACATGTCCAGACTCCCATGTCCGAACTGCATATCGCCGTCGGCATCCAGTTTTCTCACTCTCATGACGGTTCTCCCGTGTTGCCGCCGCCCGGCGTAACGCCCGAGTGGACGTGCGTAGTCAGACTGATGCCGCCTGCCGAAATGTCTCCCGTCGATGTCATCGATCCCGTCAAAGCGATGTCGCCAGTAGCGATCACGCCATTGCCACCAGAAACAGTGAAGCCACCTGATCCCGTGATGAGCTGATCGACCATAAGCTGACCCGTAATGTGCACCTCTGGTGAGTCGATCGTCACCTTCGGAGCTTTCAAAGTCACGTCACCAGATACTGTTGCCATAAGCGTCCCGGCTATCGTCGCATCGACCTTGCCGGACGTTGTCAGCTCGATGTCGTGCGTGCCAGGATGGATCGAGATAAAAGCCTCTCGGTCGTCGCTTCGGATCTCGATACGCTCGGTCGATACCTGACCGATCTTTGTAGCCTGAGACCATGCGCCGAGGATCGCAAAGCCGTCCGAAAGACTGTGATAGCGTCCGCACAACTGCGGCTGCACGCCGCCAAGCTGCCACCACGCATCGATGCATCGGTCAGCAAAGACCACAAGGCACTCATCGCCTTGCTTTATCGGGAAGGTGATCGAGCACCCTCCCGCGTGCGGAAAGACCACCGGCACGTCCTGCAAAAGCGGAAGATTCACGGCTTGCACCGTCCCATCTTCAAGCTCTTGCTTGCCTTGAATCGCAGGCTGGACGACGACAGTTAAAGCCTCAGCATCGAAGCTCTGCACGATTCCGGGCATGGAGACGTAAGTCTTTAGGAGCTCTGTTTGAGCGATTGATCTCGCCATCACGCGCTCATTGCCCACGCGCTCCTTTGTCGTAACTTTCTCAGCCATTGCTTATGTACGTATAGCTTTCAGTTGAGAGCATTCCAGGCGTCACCGCCGCGTTCACGCCCTCGCATTTGATGGTGGTTGTCCAGTCAGACCCGTAGTTGTCGCCCGTATGCACACGCGAAAGAACCTTGTAAAGGCCATTCGAGCTAATCATTTGATTCGTGGCCGTGTAGTTCCCGAAGGACTGTGTATTCCCAAAGCCCGTCTGGTACTCACCACGCTGGATCGTGGAGTTATCCAGTTGCACCGTCCGACCGATCTCAAGATCAGGGTTCAGTCGACACTTGACTTGAATTCCGCCGATCGTGACCGTGGGCCGAAGCTCCATGCCCGTCTGTGAGTTGATGACGATGGCACGGTCTTTCAGCCTACCGTTGTTCGGGACTGCCACGATGCCTGTATCCGTGTAGCCCCACTGCATACCCGTGGTTTCAGACACCTCATCCATCACGTCACGGGCCATTGCGAAAATGGCCTGCCCGCGCGGAAGCTGTGAGCCTGTCATCTCCGGAAGCTTGGCGGACGTTGCCCCCTTCTCTTTGAACGCCTTGACGACTTCGTCGAGCTGTTCCTTTGTGCCCGTGCCGGCAGGAAGCGAGACATTCACAACCGCATACTTGTGAGCCTTCCATTGCGACGTGGCAGTCAGCTCCACAAAGGTCTCAGTCTGAGACTCGCGCCCTGTCATCTTCCAGACGAGGTTGCCCTCGAAGATCTTGCCGTGATGGCATTGATAGCCGCCTTCGACAATGACGCGCTGGCCGAGACCTTTGATTTGCGCGAGCGTCGCATCCGACACGTTGTAGATCCGGATGCGGGCTGTGCAAGGCTGTGCCACGGTCGCCTGAGAGATCTCAAAGGTCACGTGGTAGCTACTGAAGTCCAAAGCCTGCGTGTTTGTCTGGTCTCGTGCTACCGTCAGGCGGAAGTATCTCAGCCAGTTTTCAGCCATCTTCAGGCTCCCAGTAGAGATGCACTGTAGACCCCATCTCTTCGTAGGTCGGGTCAGAAGTCGAACCGCCATCGAGCGCTGCGGTCAAGTGACCAAGTCCGAGGTACGTATACTGCTCAAGCAGATCGCGCCCAATGACCAGCGGAATTCCGCCGATCATCAGTTCGTTCTCATCGTCATAGATGTCCAAGTACCAGCCGCCCAGGTCGGCATA
>CALVLC010000102.1 GCA_944336335.1 uncultured Bacilli bacterium
ACATTCATCAAGAACGCTATTATGGCACAATGCAACGTTCATTCTATGTAGGTCAGATAGATAAAGCTAATGCTAAAGCTGAATATACTGACGGTGTTTTAAAAATGACATTGCCAAAACTTCAACCACAATCAACAACTACTCAAATTGATATAGATTAATATAATTTAATCCTTCCTCCTGCAACTCCTTTAAAATTAAATACTTTATAAATTGAAGATAGCCTTTATACTTGAGAACTTCTCTTAGTATAAAGGCTATTTTTATTATTTACTTATGGCATTTAATAATTCATCATAACTATTCACTACATCATAGATTACATCATCACTTTTTAGTTTTTCAAAATATTTCTTAGCACAATCAATCTTTGATTTTTCTATTGTTCGCAATTCTATTGAAGACATTGTGCCTTTTGTTTCCGCCACAAAATAAATATGTTTTACACTACCTTCATAAAAAGCAATCGCCCAGTCTGGATTATATCTTCCCACAGGTGTAGGAATAAAAAATTTATTTGGCAATTTCACATATACAGCTACCTTATCTGATGCTTCTAATTCTGTAGCAAAATTTCTTTCAACTTTAGAATCATATACTAAATTGTCATATAAATGCTTACGCGTTTTCATTGCATTCACATCTAGTTTTCCTTTTAACGTATTTTCTGTAAATACATCTATATCATACGTTTTATCTAATAAACTATACTCTATATGACCAATTATAGTCGTTGCTTTTTCTTCATTGATTAAATTAGTAGCTTTGATAATAAATTCTTCTGGATTATTTTTAAATTGATTAAATACATTTTTCTCAAGCCCTACTAATATAGCTACAATATCTTTGCGTATAAGCCCAGTACCTTCTACCAATTTACCTACTAAATCATATTTTACACTACTATTAGCCACAGAAATATTTTTACTATCATATTCATTGCGTGTTTCTTTGACAAAGGCTGTACCTGATAATAAATCATCTTTGGATTTTATCTTATCTAATTGTCCTTTTTCAATTTTAAAATAAATCTTCGTTACACGCAGTTTTCGATTTAATGCATCTATTGCCTTATTTATAAAATCTTTGCTATCAAATTCTACTTCATAAATAGCTTTTTTATTTATTCTTGACCAAAGATTTTGGAACTCTTTCATATTATATTTTTCTGTATTCAACTTTAACTCAACATTATTATCATAAGCATTAGCAATATCAATAGATTTTTCATTATATATACTATCTATAATATCCAAAATAGATGAAGTATACTCTTTTATTTCTGGAGAAAATTCAATATTATCTTCTTTTCTATCTTCGTAATATTTATCCGTTAAATTTCCTTTTCTATCTATATATTTATTATTTACCAAATCAAAATAAATAGTATCTACCATATCTTTATCTATAACTACTTGATTGCCTTTATTATTTTTGATAATTTTACCTTCAAATAATTCTCTGCTTACTACTTTTGGTCTATTTTCTAGGACTTCTGCTAATTCATTTTGCAATGCTTTAGCAAAGCTATCATAACTTTCACTAGCTATAATAGTCAATGTATTAATATCTTGTACATCTTCTCCCCATACAGTTTCATCCATACGTTCACCTTTTTGATTTACACATAGACGAAGACCACGACCTACCTCTTGACGCTTGCGGATTTCACTATTACTTTGCTTCAATGTACAAATTTGAAATACATTTGGATTGTCCCAACCTTCACGAAGTGCTGAATGTGAAAAAATAAATCTAACAGGTTCATCAAAAGACAATAATCTCTCTTTATCTTTCATAATCAAATCATATGCATCAACATCTTCACAAGTATTTTCTTTCTTACTTATCTTACCATTTTGCATACGACCTTTTTTATCAATTGAAAAATACCCTGCATGAGTTTTATTGGCACTTATATTTTCTAAGTATTCTCTATAACTATCGCTATCTAAATCTAATTGGAATTCATTTAAAACTTTTTCATATTCTTCTTCAAACATTTTGGCGAAAATACCATTTTGAGCCTGTCCAGCTTCATCATATTGCTTATAATGGCTTACTTCATCAATAAAAAATAAAGATAATACTTTTATACCTTTGTTATATAATTTTTTCTCCATATCTAGATGTGATAAAATCGTTTCTCGTATCTGAATACGTCGCAACTGTTCTTCATTGACTTCACCACATACTTGTCCAATATATACTCGCTTGCCATTTAAAAATTCGATATAATCTTCTTTACCATTGATACTGCTGACTATATAATTATTTTTATATTCGTCTAGCTCACCTGAATTATCATAAAGATTAAAACCTTCATTTACCTTCATTGTTTTTTTGCGAATAGTCGTTGCACCTTTTACATCAAATTGCAACATAGCAGTTGGAGCTTTTTCTGATAAATTTATTTTCTCAAGATAAACAAAACCTTCTGTAGCAGTTATCCCCTTTTGCGTAATTCCCTTCACTGCTATTCTTTTTACCAATTTTTTATTATAAGCTTCCACTGCATCGAGGCGATAAACCATATTATAGATACTATCTTTTTTATGCGTAGCAGAATAACGCAATATAAACAAAGGATTAAATTTTTTCAATCCTTCTTTTGTCTTTGGTCCCTCTACTGATTGTGGTTCATCTATGATTAAAATAGGATTTGTTTTTGCAATGACATCAATCGGTTTACGCGAACGGAACTCATCTAATTCCATATAAATACGACGAGCATCTTTTCCTTTGGCATTGAATGCTTGTGAATTTATAATCATTGCATTAATGGCATTATCTGACGCAAAACTTTCTATTTCATTCAATCTTTGCGAATTATAGACAAAAAATCTTATCTTCTTACTATATTCTTGAGCAAAATGTTCCTGTGTTATCTGCAAAGATTTATATACACCTTCACGAATAGCAACAGACGGTACCACTATTATAAATTTACTCCAACCATATCTTTTATTTAATTCAAATATAGTTTTTATATAAGTATAAGTTTTACCTACACCAGTTTCCATTTCAATAGTGAGATTATATTTACCTTCTAATTTTTTAGATACAGCAATTTGATTTTCACGTTGGATTTTATTTATACGCTCTAAAATAGTATTATCATCTATCTGTACTTTTGCATTTGCCCAAGCATTATCATGTAAAACGATATTATCGCCACTATCTAATCTATAATTAATTGAACTATAAGGCTGTCCTGCAAAAATATCACAAACAGCATTTGTAGCATCTTGTTGAAATTTCTGATGTTTAAACTGTAATCTCATTTGCTCACCTCATTATATAACCTTTATATCAGTATCAGGAGCAATCATTTTAAAATGTTCAGCTACATTTATCTTTGTAGCTGAATCAACAAAACTATTATCAGAAAATACTACTCTTAATGCTTGTAATTTTGCAATTTCATCTATAGTTTTCATATCCAAATCTTTCTCAAAGCAAGCTACTAAATCTCCATCATTATAAATATGCACCTTATGACCGTTGATTTCTTTTATAGTATATGGTTTGTCTAATTCCAATCCCCAATCTACTAAACAGCCAAATAATAAATCTAAATCCGTTCTATCTTCTTTTGTATTTGACTGCATATTTTCAAGCATTCCTTGATCATATTCATCAGCACTATAATAGATATCCTTCATATTACTACTATCTAATTTCAATACTCTAAAACCAATATCCAAATCCTGCCCATTAAGCCCT
>CALVLC010000103.1 GCA_944336335.1 uncultured Bacilli bacterium
TGCAAATAAAATATATTACAAAATCATCTGAACCACAAGTAACAAATGAAGATGATTTAAAAAAATTAGCAAGTGAAGCTGATATACCATTCAACATTGTTGAATAAAATATATAAAATAAAAAATTAAGGAGGATTTAAAAATGGCAAAAAGAGGAGGATTCCCAGGAGGAATGGGAGGATTTGGCGGAATGAATATGAATAACTTAATGAAACAAGCAAAAAAAATGCAAGAGGATATGGAAAAGTCTCAAGCAGAATTAGAAAGTAAAGAATTTGAAGCAACAGCAGGTGGGGGAGCAATATCTGTAAAAGTGTCAGGACAAAAAATAATAAAAGAAATCAAAATTCAAAAAGATGTTGTAGATCCAGATGATGTAGAAATGTTAGAAGACTTAATTTTAACATGTGTAAATGAAGCTTTAAGAAAAGTGGATAGTGCACAAGCTGACCAATTAGGAAAATTTAATATACCAGGATTTATGTAAAGAAATAAAAGGGATTATAGGGTTTTCCGAATAATCTCTTTTTCTTGTCGAATAGGAAAATTAATTTTTTCTATGCAACAAAACAACAACTAGAAATATAAACAAATTCAATGGAGGTACAAAATGTCATTATATTCACCATCAATAGAAAAATTAATAGAAAGTTTTGAAAAATTGCCAAGTATTGGACATAAAACTGCTGCACGACTTGCATTTTATATTTTAAATAGTTCAGAAGAAGAAACAAAAGAGTTTGTAAATTCTATTTTAGAAGCAAAAAAGAACTTAAAATATTGCAGTAAATGTTATAATATTTCTGATACAGATCCTTGTCCAATTTGTAGTAATCCAAAAAGAGATACATCTTCTATCTGTGTTGTAGAAGATGTAAGAGATGTTATTGCTATGGAGAAGACACATGAATTTAAAGGGGTATATCATGTTTTACATGGATCAATTTCTCCTATGAATGGTATAGGACCAGATGATATAAAGATAAAAGAATTATTATCTAGATTAATGGATGGAAGCGTAAAAGAAGTTATACTTGCTACAAATCCAAGAGTAGAAGGAGAAGCAACAGCAATGTATTTATCGAAATTAATAAAGCCATTGGGAATAAAAGTCACAAGAATTGCGCATGGAATACCAGTAGGTGGTGATTTAGAGTATACAGATGAAATTACTCTTACAAAAGCATTAGAAGGAAGAAGAGAGTTATAGAAAAGTAATGAAGTATGATGATAGATGAAGACTAAACAAACTATGGTAGAGGTTATGTCAAAGGCGTGAATCGAAAGGAAAAAGTACGCGTGGACGTGAATAAAAAAATAGACTTAGTGTATGAAAGTAAAACAGATAATTTATACACTAAGTTTATTTTTTAATATGGCATATGATTTTAAATTTGAGGTATACGAGTATTGTTACCCTTTTAATAGTATGTCACATATATCTTTTGTAGAATGTAATTTTGCCAATTTGTTCGTATTTTTTTTCATTTTTTCTAAAGTTTCTGGATGTGTAAATAAATTTTCCAAAATTTCCTCTATATTATCTTCTTTTTTTATCCATACAGCGATTCCATTTTTTTCTAAAAATTTTGCATTTTCCTCTTCTTGACCTGGAATAGGATTAATAATGACCATAGGTAAATGAGAAGCCAAACTTTCTGTTGTGGTTAATCCACCAGGTTTAGTAACAACCATGTCAGAAATACTCATAAATTCTGGAACTTGACTTGTATATTCAAAAACTAGGATACTATCTTGCCTTTTATATTTTAGAACAATTTTCTCAAAAGCTGATCTCATTTTTTCATTTTTTCCACTAATGGCAATGATTTGCATATCTTTACAATACTGTACAAAACCTTCAAAAATTTCAACTGTTCTGGTTTTTCCTAATCCAAATTCTCCGCCACCAAAAAATAGAATGGTTTTCTTATTGGGATTTAAATGTAATTCTTTCATAATATTTTTTCTATTAAAAGTATTCAAAAATTTACTAGATAGAGGGATGCCGGTTGCAAATATTTTAAAATCTGGAATGCCTTTTCTTTTTAAATATTTTTTCATATTTTCGTGTGCGACAAAATAATAATCTGTAAAATCTGAACCGACTAACCATTGGTCATGTGGTGCAAAATCGGTCATAATAGTTGCAATTTTCGCAGAAATTTTTCCTTTTCTTTTTAAATAACTACACATTTGGCTACCAAAAGGATGTGTAGAAATAATTAAATCTGGTTGTTTTTCTCTTAATAATCTTAATAATTTAATTGCCATAAATTTATTTGATCTACTTGTAATATGTGCAAGAGGTCCTTTTTGTGAGTCACTATAAATTCTTCCCCAAGCCCAAGGTGCTTTTTTAGCCATTTCATTATAGGCCTTTGTTGTCATTTTTTCTATGGTTTTATTGACATATTTCATACAGTCAATTAATTCTACATCAATATTTTTATTTTGATAATCACTTTTTAAACATTCATGAATTGATTTTGCAGCATTTAGATGTCCACCACCATAGGATGCATAAAAAATTAAAATTTTCATGGTAATCTCCTTTTTAAAATAATAAAGAAAAGAATCTTTATTAAAATAATTTGTAGTTTCATTT
>CALVLC010000104.1 GCA_944336335.1 uncultured Bacilli bacterium
AACAGCGATTGTGACAGGCTCCAGCCGGGGCATCGGCTTTGCCATCGCCCGGCAGCTGGGTCTGGACGGATACAACATTGTGATGGTGGCCACCGGCCCGCTGGAGAAAAACCAGGCTGCGCTGGACGCGCTGAAAGCCGAGGGCATCGACTGCATCTATGTGCAGGCCAACATCGGGGACCACGACGACCGCCTTGCGATCCTGCGCGCCGCGCTGGATGCCTTCGGCCGGGTGGACGCGCTGGTGAACAACGCGGGCGTGGCGCCCAAGGTGCGGGCCGATCTGCTGGAAATGAGCGAGGAGAGCTTTGACCGTGTGGTGGGCATCAACACCAAGGGGAATATGTTCCTGACCCAGGCCGTGGCCAAACAGATGATCGGGCAGGAGCCGCTGAACGGCCGCAAGGGCGTGATCGTCAACGTGTCCAGCTGCAGTGCCGAGGTGTCGTCCATCAGCCGGGGCGAATACTGCGTGTCCAAGGCGGGGGTGTCCATGCTGACCAAGCTGTACGCCGACCGGCTGGCCGGCGAGGGCATTCTGGTGCACGAGGTGCGGCCCGGCGTCATCGCCACCGACATGACCAGCACCGTGCAGGAAAAGTACGACAAGCTGATCCGGGACGGGCTGTTCCCCATCGCGCGCTGGGGCACGCCGCAGGATGTGGCCGACGCGGTCAGCGCCTTGTGCAGCGACAAATTTTTGTACACCACGGGCAACTACATCGATGTGGACGGAGGCTTCCACATCAAGCGCCTGTGAGAGAGGAGGCACGTCATGGAGGAGCAGCGTTTTTCGGCAAATGGTTTTTCGGCCCGGCTTTACAGCTGCAACACCGCGGTGGTGGGCACCGGCGCGGCGGGCTACAATGCGGCGGACCGGCTTTGGCAGCTGGGCCAGCGGGACATCCTGATGGTGACGGAAAACCGTCTGGCGGGCACCAGCCGCAACACAGGCAGCGACAAGCAGACCTATTATAAGCTGACGCTGTCCGGCGGGGACGGCGACAGTGTGCGGGAAATGGCCCAGACGCTGTTTTCCGGCCAGTGCGTGGACGGGGACATCGCCTTGTGCGAGGCGGCGCTGTCCACCCAGTGCTTCTTGAAACTGGTGGAACTGGGAGTGCCTTTCCCCCGCAACCGGTACGGCGAATACATCGGCTATAAAACCGACCACGATCCCCGGCGCAGGGCCACCAGTGTGGGCCCCTACACCAGCAAGCAGATGACCGAGCGGCTGGAACAGGCGGTTCTGGACAAGGGCGTGCCGGTGCTGGACCATCTGCAGGTGATCCGGGTGCTCAGCGACGGCCAGCGCACCTATGGCCTGCTGTGCCTGAACACCGCCGCCGCGCCCAAAGACCGTTTTGTGCTCATCCGGTGCAACAACGTGGTCTACGCCACGGGCGGTCCCGCCGGCATGTATGCGGACAGTGTGTATCCCGGCGGCCATTACGGCGCCACGGGCCTGGCGCTGGAAGCGGGCGCCCGGGGCAAAAACCTGACCGAGTGGCAGTACGGGCTGGCGTCGGTGCGGCCCCGCTGGAACGTGTCGGGCGCGTATATGCAGGTGCTGCCGCGGGTCTATTCCACGGCCCCCGACGGAACGGACGAGCGGGAATTTTTGATGGATTTCTTCTCCAGTGCCGCCGAGATGCTCAGCAAACTGTTCCTCAAGGGCTATCAGTGGCCCTTTGACGTGCGCAAGGTGGATGGAGGCAGCTCCATCATCGACATTCTGGTCTATCTGGAGCGCTGCAAGGGCCGGCGGGTGTACCTGGACTACCGGCAGAACCCGGTCTCCGGCGCGTTTTCCTACGAGGAGCTGGACCCCGAAGCCCGGGAGTATCTGCAGCGGGCGGGCGCCTGCTTCGGCACGCCCATCCAGCGAGTCGAGCACATGAACGCGCCCGCGGTGGAGTTCTACCGGGACATAGGGGTGGATCTGGCGGTGCAGCCGCTGGAGATCTCCCTGTGCGCGCAGCACAACAACGGCGGTCTGGCCATCGACTGCTGGTGGCAGACCCATGTAGAGGGGCTGTTCGCAGTGGGCGAAGTCAGCGCCAGCCACGGGGTGTACCGCCCCGGCGGCACAGCGCTGAACGCCGGTCAGGTGGGCAGCACCCGGGCGGCGCAGTTCATTGCGGCACGCCGCACCGGGCAGGTGCCTGCGGAGAAATTTGAGGCCGCGGCCGCTGCGGCGTTGACGGAAATGGGTACACTGGCCCGTCAGGTGGTCACCGGAAGCAGCAATGTGCGCGCCCTGTGGGCCGACGCGGCCAAAAACATGAGCCGGTGCGGTGCGGCCATCCGCAGCAGCGCAGAGATCCGGGTCTATCTGGACCGGACCCGGCAGCTTCTGGAAGAATTCCCCCGGCGGGTGACTGCTGCGGACGAAAGCGAGCTGTGCTGGGTGTACCGCCTGCGGGATATGCTCATCAGCCAGCGGGTGTATCTGGCGGCCATGGTGGACTATATGGAGCAGGGCGGCAAAAGCCGGGGCAGTGCGCTGTACACGGATGCAAACGGCACAAAACCCTATGCGCAGCTGCCCGATGCGTTCACCTTTGCGCTGGACGACGGAACACGGGGCAGCCGGGTGCAGGAGGTGCTGTACCGGGACGGCGCGTGCCGGTTTGAATGGCGGGATGTGCGCCCCATTCCGGAAGATGACGACTTTTTTGAAAATGTCTGGCGGTCCTATCGCCAGACCGGCAACATCGGCTGAGTGAGGAAGCGGAACAATGCCCGATGGTTTGATTTTGTCCTGCCTGGGCGTGGCGCTTCATCTGGAGCGGCGGGTCCGGGCCGGGTTCGGCC
>CALVLC010000105.1 GCA_944336335.1 uncultured Bacilli bacterium
AAATTAAGTACAAATTGCATAAATTTTGTATAATATACAAAATGTTGTTGCGCTATATGGAAGTTTTGGCTATAAAAAATATAAAATGTTGAAAAAAATACGATGTTTTTCGAAAAAAGTCTTGTAATATACGTTTTTCAGGCGTATAGTGAGAATTAGAAACAACCCGGGCAGGGGTATCACGATTGAAACAAGGGGGGCTCTGAAAAAAATGACAAGATCGCAGCTGATCACCGCCGTTTCGGAGCAGACGGAGCTGTCCGCCGCGGATGTGGAACGTGTCATGGATTCCGTGTTCGACCACATCATCCATCAGCTTCAGGACGGAAATAAGGTCACCATCGCCGGGTTCGGCCGGTTTGAGATGCGTGAACGCCAGACCAAGGCCTACACCAATCCCAAGACCAAAGTCTCCACCCAGCTGGCGCCCACAAAGATTCCCGGCTTTAAAGCCAGCGGCATCATGAAGCGCCGTCTGTCCGGCGAGGCGGAATAACCCGCGCGCAAATGTTCGGCGCAGAAAGCGGCTGCGCTGCAAAGAAAAAGAAACCAAGGGGGGGCAATGCCCCCCGTTTTTTTGCCCGCAACCAAAAAAGCCGTCCCTTGCACAGGGGCGGCTTTTTGAATGGTTGAATATCACTGTTTCACAGGCTCGATGGATGCGATGGACGCCTCAAAAGCGTCTCTCCAGCTGCCGTAGGTGGTGTCAGTAAAAGTGATGGTGTAGGCCCGGTCGGCGTTGAGGCCGATGCCTGTCTGGTAAAGATCAACGCCTGCCACAGTCACGCTGTAGTCCATCCGGTAGTAGGGGCAGGGGCCCAGATTGCCGGTGTTGAACGCCACGTCCAGCAGGTACACATCCTCACCGTACTGCTGGGAGAACGCATCCTCAAGCGGTCCCACCAGGTCTTCCAGGACCACGTCGCTGGCCAGGGAACCGTTGTTTTCCATAATTACCACGTTGATGCTGGATCCGTCCGCCGCCTGGTAGATCACGCTGGCACCGGTGCCGCTGGCATCCACCTGTTCAAAGCCTTCCGGCACGTCGAAGGTGATGGAATAGGCGGTGTAGTCCGCATCCGCCGCTTCGGACGCGGGTTCGGAAACCGATTCCGGCACAGCTTCAGAGACCGAAGAGGCCTGCGAATCCGAAGAGGGCACAGAACTCGGAGCCGAAGACGCCGGTGCGCCGCTGCAGGCCGCCAGCGAGAGGACCGTCATCCATGCACAGATACAAAGAAGCACTTTTTTCATGATTGTTTCCTCTTTTCCTGTAAGATGCCCATCCCTGGGTTTTCCTCATTATACCTCCCTTTTTCCCGTTTGCACAGGTAGCCCTGCATTTTTTTGCAGCCGCCGCAAAGGGCGGCTGTCCGTGTTTCTTTTTGGCGGAAAATGTGCTATGATAGCAAAGGAAAATCGAAACGTCAGGAGAGACACCATGGATTACCGTGAATTGAATGTGCCCGCGCAGATCCACCAGGCGGTGGAACGCATGGGCTTTACCGAGATGACCGAAGTACAGGAAAAAGCCATTCCCCCCATGATGGAAGGGCGGGACATCATCGCCAAGGCCCCCACGGGCACCGGCAAGACCTGCGCCTTCGGCATCCCGCTCATCGCAGGGCTGGACCCGGAGAAGAAATATCCGCAGGCCGTGGTCATGGCGCCCACCCGGGAACTGGCCCAGCAGATCACCGAGGACCTGCGGGATCTGGCGCATTTTTATCCCGAAGTGCGGGTGGTGTGCGTGTACGGCGGCGCCAACATGAACCGCCAGATCGAACAGCTGAAAAAAGGCCCCCAGATCGTGGTGGCCACGCCGGGCCGTCTGCAGGACCATAGGAAGCGCCGCGCGGTGGATCTGTCCCATGTGGAGACCATTGTGCTGGACGAGGCCGATGAAATGCTGAACATGGGTTTCTACAAAGATGTGCGCCACATTCTGGACACCATCAAGTCCCGCAAGCGGCTGGCCATGTTCTCGGCCACCATCAGCCGCGAGGTCATGGACATCGGCTGGCTGTACCAGCGGGACGCGGAGGAGATCACCGTGCAGCCGGTGGAGGATTCCATGCCCAAGATCGACCAGTATATGATGCTGACCACCGGCCGCAACAAGCTGGCGGACCTGTCGGAGCTGATCGTGAAAAACGGCTACAAGCGTGTCATGGTGTTCTGCAACCAGAAATACACCACCGCCATGCTGGCCAACCAGCTGGCCCGGCTGAATTTCGGGGTGGACTGCCTGCACGGCGACTTGTCCCAGGCCGAGCGCAATAAGATCATGGCCAGCTTTAAGGCCGGCGAGATCCCGGTGCTGGTGGCAACAGACGTGGCGGCCCGCGGCATCGACGTGTCTGAGGTGGATGCGGTATTCAACTACGATGTGCCCGAGTCCAACGAGCAGTACACCCACCGCATCGGCCGCACAGGCCGCGCCCGGCACGAGGGAACGGCCTACATCCTTTATACCAAGGAAGAGCGCAACCGGGTGCGGGACATGCTGCGCTACACCCGCAACCAGGCGCAGCCCATTGCGTTCAACGAAAACCGGGACATTGTGCCCGCCGAATTTTAAACGAACAATGCCCCGCGCAGGCGGGGCTTTTTTAAACAGAAGGAGAGCTGTATGCTGGAACTTGTTTGCGGGCAAAGCGCCGGCGGAAGCCTGAAAATGGCCAAAAACGGGGCGGATTTTGCCGGGAATGCCCGGGACGTGCTGTGCCCGGAACTGGCCCTGAGCGTGGGAAATCTGCGGGATTTTCCACCGCAGACAGGGCGTGCCGAAGTTTTGCGCGGGCTGTATCAAGCCGTTCGCCGGCAAGCGGACTGCGACGCCGAAGCACAGGCGCAGCGCAACCGGGACGTGCTGAAAAAACTGTGCGCCGCAGCGGCCGACGGAACGCCTGTGCGGGTGTGGACCGCGCCCGCGGCGGAGGAGTGGTGTCTGTTCCTGCTGGCTATGTACCTTTTGCAGAATGCCGGCGGCCCGGTGAGCGCCGTGTGCGTGCCGCTGCTGCAGCCCCGCGCGGACGGAACGCTGTGTGCGCTGCGAAGCCTGGGCGAACTTTCTCCGGAGCAGTGGCATACCTTCCTGCCGCTGGAACAGCCCGTGGACCCGGCGCAGCGCAGGGCCTGGGCCAATTTGTGGAACGCCTCCTTGTGGCAGAGCGCGCCCTTGCGGGTGATGCTGAACGGGACGATTGCGGGCGTGCCGGAGAATTTCTTCGACAGCCTGCTGTGGGAGAGCCTGCCCCCCAGAAAGGTTTTTTCGGCAGGTGAGGCGGTGGGCTGCGCATTGTCCCGCCTGTCCGGCGTGCCGGACGGATTTCTGGCCGGGCGGCTGCACCGGTGGACCGGGCAGGGGAAACTGCGGGTCCGGCAGCCGGCGGAATATTATTATGAGACGGTACTGGAACGGACCGAGCTATGAAAAAAAGCCGCCCGCAGGCGGCTTTTGCTTATTTTTTGTGGTCGATGCGCCCCTCGCTTGTCTTGATCAGGTTGAACAGGCTGGTGGCGTACAGGGGGTATTCCTTGGACAGCTTTTCGGTAGTCATGCTGAAGGCGCTGGTGTCCTTCACCGAGCTGCCGGTGCCGATGTCCTCGCCGGACAAAATGGCTTCTACGTTGGCCTCGGCCACATGCATGGCCGCGTCCGCATAACCGGAGTACACACTTTTGCGAACACCGAACAAGCTGCTGGCGTTTTTCGGCCCGGCGTTGTAT
>CALVLC010000106.1 GCA_944336335.1 uncultured Bacilli bacterium
CCGCGCTGCGGCTTTTTCAGGTGGAGCTGGTGCCCTGCGATTACCCTTGCCATGGCACCTGGGATGACAATTATCTCACCACTCGCCCGGGCCTTTTGCCGGATTTGCTGCGACCCGCCGAATGGGACGAAACGTTCAAGGCGGTGCCGGCCCAGTGGCGCAGCCTGTGGCTGACGCTGGATGCCTCGCTGCTGGAGCCGGGCTGTGCTGCAATGGAACTGGAACTGGTGGACCCGGATGGTTGTCAGCTGGCGGTGTTTTCGCTGTCGGTGCAGATATTGCAGCAGGCGTTGCCGCCGCAGACGCTTTTGCAGACCCAATGGTTCCACGCGGATTGTCTGGCCGACTATTACCGGGTGCCGGTGTTCAGCGAGGAGCACTGGCGCATTCTGGATCATTTTATGGCCAGCGCTGCAGAGCACGGCATCAATATGCTGTTGACCCCGGTATTTACCCCGCCGCTGGACACCGCCAGGGGCGGTGAGCGCACCACGGTACAGCTGGTGGACGTGCTCCTCGCGGACGGACAGTGGAGCTTCGGTTTTGATCGATTGCGGCGCTGGGTGAACATGGCGCGCAGCCACGGAATCACCGAAATCGAAGTGGCGCATCTGTTTACCCAGTGGGGCGCGGAATTTGCCCCAAAAATTATGGTACATACCTCCAGCGGGCTGGAAAAACGCTTTGGCTGGCATACCCCGGCCGTGGGCGGTGAATACACCCGGTTCCTGCGGGCTTTTCTCCCCGCCCTGAAGCAGGAACTGGATGATCTGGTAGGCCTTGCGCACGTGTGGTTCCATATTTCCGATGAACCGCATGACAAGGAGAAAGCCACCTACGCCGCCGCAAAAGCAACGGTGGCCGACCTGCTGGAGGGGTGCCATGTGATCGATGCACTGAGCAGCTATGACATTTATCAGGAAGGAATTGTAGAGAAGCCGGTTGTCTGCAATGACTGCATTCAGACATTTGTAGACCATGGTGTGACCGGCCTTTGGACCTATTACTGCACCGTACAGGCCGTTGCGGTGCCGAATCGTTTTATTGCCATGCCCAGCGCACGCAACCGCATTTTGGGTGCGCTGCTCTACGGCTATGATCTTGAGGGGTTTTTACATTGGGGGTTCAATTTCTACAATTCACAACGCTCGGTACGGCACATCGATCCCTTCCGGGTGACCGATGCCGGGGAAGCTTTTCCTTCGGGGGATGCTTTCCTGGTTTACCCGGGGCCGGATGGTACAGCCTGGGGATCCATCCGGGGAGAAGTACTCAAGGAAGCGCTGCAGGATCTGCGGCTGCTGCGTCTGTGCGAAAGCCGGATTGGGCGCAGGCACACGGTGGATTTGCTGCGAGCGGTCGGCGGAGAAATGAGCTTCACACATTATCCGCGGGACAAAGCGTTCTTTTCGCGGCTGTGGGCGGCAGTTCTGGCGCTGCCGGAAGTGGCCGGTACCTCTGAAAATGCAGAAAAGAGCGATTGAACCACAGAAAAACAGTTGAAAACGATCTTGCGTGAGGTGCTGACGCAAGGACGTTAGAACAACGGCTTCTGGAATTTGTTTTTGTGTGAAAAAAGCCACTGTCCATTTTGTTGGACAGTGGCTTTTTATTTTTGCAAAAACGCCTTTACTGCGGGGCCAGCAGGTCTGGCTCCCGCTGACGGATATAGGCCTCCAAGGTGTTTCTGTCAATCAGAGACGGAACCACACCTTCCCGTGTGACACTGAAGCCCGCCGCGTAGGTGGCAATGCGCACGGCCTTCAGCAGCGGGTAGCCGTACAGAAGGTACGATGCAAGCCCGCTGATAAATGCGTCGCAGGCGCCGGAACTGTCCACCGGGTCAAAGTCCTGGGCGGGCAGCCGCTGGCAGATTTGAGCGTTTTTAACATAGCAGCCGTTTTCTCCCAGCGTGACAATGACGGTGCCCACGCCCTGCTTCAGCAGAAAATCGGTCTGGGCGTCCATTCCCCGCTGGGAAGGGCACAGTTCCTGCAGCTCTTCGTGGTTGGGAACCAGAATGTCTACGTTTTCCAGCAGTTCCCGGGGAAGCACGCCGCAGGCGGCCGGTTTCAGAATGGTGGTGATGCCCCGCCGCCGTGCCAGCCGTGCGGCCTGCGTCACGGTGGGCAGCGGGATCTCGGTTTGCAGAAGACAATACGCCGTGTTTTCAAACAGGCGCTCGTCCTGGGAGAGGTCGTCCGGCGAGAGCGCTTCGTTGGCACCGGACATGATGGAAATCATGGAATTGCCGTCGTGCTGTACAAAAATATAGGCCTGTCCGGTTTTATAACCGGCCCGTCGGCGGACGCCCACCGGGTCGATGCGGTATTGATTCAGCGTGGTGAACACTGTGTCGGAGTCCACGTCGTTGCCTACGCAGCCGATCAGAGAAACACGGTGCCCCAGCCGCGACACGCCCACAGACTGGTTGATGGCCTTGCCGCCCACATAGATGGCGGAGATGGATGAGTTCACCGTTTTTCCGGTACGGGGAAGTTTGTCTACATTGAGGTAGTTGTCGATGTTGATACTGCCGACCACCGCAATTTTCGGCGAGCGATTGTTATAGGGAATGCCGATGGAATCGCTGCTGTCCAGTACCGGGGTATGGAGAAAGACCTCGCCCGGGTCCGGTGCTTTTTCCACATGGGCGATCAGGCGGGAACACAGGTATCGGCCAAATTCGCAGTGCGGAATGGTGTAACCGGAAATTTTCGGATAGCGCAGAACACCTCGGGAATCATCCCGCAGGGTAATCAGCGACAGGTCATAGGGCAGCTGATAGTGCAGTACGGTGATGGCGTCAAACAAAGCGGTGGCTGCTGCGTAGTGGGAATTGACGATGCCGCTGACTGCGTGTGCGGAAATTTTTTGCAGCAGGCTGTCGGTGATGCCCCGGAACACGAATTCTTCCCGCAGGGGAATGTGATTGTCAAACAGGCATTGCTGGTAGCCTGCCAGAAAAGCCTGGGTGCGGGTGCCTTCGCTGAGCAGACAACCGATGTCCGTGTGGCCCAGCTCCACCAGTTTTTGAGTGGCTTGATAACCCAGAGTGGCGTAGTCAATGTTCACCGCCTGCGGCTGGTCAATGTTGAACAGGAAAGCGGGAATGTGTGCTTCCTCCAGCATGTCCCGGTGGCGAAGACTGTCGGGGCTCAGCGGCTCCCACGAGAAAAGAGAGTTGCATATGAGGGTATTGAATCTTGGCTCTTTGAATTTGGACAAGACATACAGCGTGAAACATTTTGTACAGCCAAAGGAAACCATCCAGGCGCTGCGGTACGAAGAGTTCTGCGGAGGAAAGGGACTCAACCAGTCGGTGGCCATCGCCCGGGCAGGTGCAAAGGTATACCACGCGGGTAAGATCGGCGCGGACGGCGAACGGCTGCTGACCTTTCTGAAACAGGCCGGGGTGCAAACCGATTACATTCAGAGCACGGACCGGGCCACAGGCCACGCCGTCATTCAGGTAGATGAAACCGGGCAGAACAACATCATCATCTGGGGCGGTGCAAACGCGGACATCTCCCGGGGAGATATTGACCGGGCGACCGAAGTGTTCTGGCCGGGCGATCTGCTGCTTTTGCAGAACGAGATCTCCAATGTGGATTAGGCCATCCGCCGCGCCAAACAGCAAAATATGAAAGTGGTGTTCAACCCTTCGCCCATCAACGACGCCATTGAAACGTATCCGCTGGAATTGGTGGATTGCTTCATTCTCAATGAAGTGGAGGGACGGTGCCTGGCCCGCGTGGACAGCGAGGAGCCGGACGTGATTCTGGAAGGGCTGAAGGCACGGTTCCCGGGCGCGGAGTTCGTGCTGACAGTGGGCGAAAAGGGCGCGTACTTCTTTGACGGAGAACAAACCCTGTACCAGAAGACTTATTCGGTGGACGTTGTGGACACCACCGGCGCGGGCGATACCTTCTGCGGTTACTTCCTGGCATCCATGGCGCAGGAACGGCCGGTGCGGGAGGCGCTGCGCATGGCCAGCGCGGCGGCGGCCCTGTCGGTAACACAGCAGGGTGCTGCCCAGAGTATTCCGGATAAAAAAGAAGTTGAGGCGTTTCTCACCAGTCAGGAAAAAGGAGGAGACTGAGATGCAAAAAGTGATTCTGGATGTAGATACCGGCACCGATGACGCCATTGCCATGATGACGGCGCTGCTTTCGCCGGAACTGGAAGTGTTGGGTGTGTGCTCGGTGAACGGAAACCGCGGCATCGACTTTACCACCGAAAACACTTTGCGTGTGGTGGAATATCTGGGACTGCAGGACCGCGTTCCCGTATACCGCGGCTGCAGCCTGCCCATGGTGTCCACCCTGACGCCGGGCCGCAGAGACGGCATTCCCGCCACAGGCGAGATGGATTCCAACAACATCCACGGCGATTATGTGGAGCTTCCTCCCTCGACCATTCACACCCAGCCCGAGCACGCGGTGTTCTGGCTGATCGATACGCTGATGAAATCGGATGGGGACATCACCCTGATCCCTGTAGGTCCGCTGACCAACATTGCCATGGCTTTGCGCATCGAGCCGCGCATCGCCCAGAAAATCAAGCAGATCGTCATCATGGGCGGCGGATACAAGGAAGTGAACATCACCCCCTCGGCGGAGTTCAACTTCTGGGTGGACCCCGAAGCCGCCAAGATCGTGATGGACAGCGGCTGCAACATCACGGTTGTTCCTCTGGACGCCACACACAAAGCGGTTTTGTCTCTGGCGGACGCCGACGCACTGGAGAGCAGCGGCACGCCGGCCGGAAAGGCCACGGCCCGGTTCATCCGGCACCGGCAGGCCGGATACAAGGTGTGGCAGCCCATGGCGGACATCGACACCGTGCCCATTCACGATGCACTGGCCGTGTGCGCGGTGATCGATCCGGAAGTGCTGCAGAATGTGGTGCACACCTATGTGGACATCGACATTGCCGGCGGCGCGGCAGACGGCATGAGCATCTGCGACGTGGACAAGCGCTACAAAGACAAACAGCCCAATGCGCGCGTGGCGTTGAGTGCTGACAAGGACCGGTTCAGCCGGATGGTAAAAGAGATTCTTTGCTGATAAAAAAGAGCGGACCTTTTGAAGGTCAGCTCTCTTTTTTGTCAGGGACGGCGCAGCAACCGTTCCATGGCAACGCACTTTTCATCGTATACCTGAATCTTGCGGTCCAGCCGGTCCAGCACCGCCTGCAAGTCGGCAATGCGCTGCGCCAGCTGCTCCCGCTGCTCCAGCAAAAGCGCTTTCCGGGCACAAAGCGTATCATCTCCCTGCTGGAACAGGGCCACATATTCAATCAGCGCTTCAATGGGAAGCCCGGCCGCCCGCATGCATTTGATGAATTCCGCCCAGCCGCAGTCGGTTTCGTCGTAGTCCCGAATGCCGCCGGCGCTGCGGTGCACCGGCGGAATCAGGCCGATGCGTTCGTAATAACGCAGAGTGTCCGCGGAGACACCGTATTTCTGACTCACCTGCGCAATGGTCATGGTTTGTCCCTCCTCTCGGCATGCGCTGTTCCCGGGAATCACATCCCGGTTGCGGAAAAAGACGGGGTCAGAGGCGGCCGCGCCGCTTCA
>CALVLC010000107.1 GCA_944336335.1 uncultured Bacilli bacterium
CGTCAACGAGTGCCCGGTGCATGCCATCACAATTCCCAAAGTGGTTTGACACATTTTCAAAACCCGCGCAGTCCGAATGCGGTCTGCGCGGGCTTTTGTGGCTTAAAGTATATTTTCAATATAAAAATACTGTTTGTATATTAGAGAGGGATTGATTTGAACACGAAAACGGTTGGACCTGCCTTCTATAAAAGTCTGGCGGCCATAGCCCTGCCGGTGGCGCTGCAGAACCTGATCTCCTTCAGCGTGAACCTGATGGACACCATTATGCTGGGAAGCCTGGGCGAGGTGGCTCTGTCCGCCAGCAGCCTGGCCAATCAGGTGTTTTTCATCTACACGGTGGCGGTGTTCGGCATTGCCAGCGGCGCAACGGTTTTGTGCAGTCAGTATTGGGGCAAAAAAGACGTGGAAGCCATCCGCCGGGTGACGGCGCTGTCTCTGCGGCTGGCGGCGGCCGTGGGGGTGGGAACCACGGTGGTTCTGCTGCTGTTTCCCCGGCAGGTGATGCAGATTTTCACCAGCGAGGCGGATGTGATCGCCGCGGGAGTGGAGTATTTGCGCATCGTCTGTTTTTCCTATTTGTTTTACGGTGTGACCGCCACGTTCCTGATGGTGCTGCGCAGCACCGAGACCGTGCGGATCTCGGTAGTCATTTACGCGGTGTCCTTTGTGGTGAATGTGGGCGGAAACTACGCGTTCATCTTCGGCCGGTTCGGTGCGCCCCGCATGGGGGTGGCCGGCGCGGCGGTGGGCACCGTGCTGGCCCGCGTGGCGGAATTCATTCTGGTGCTGGGGTACATGGCCTTTTGGGAAAAGAAGCTGCGCTTCAAGCCGCAGATGATCGCCCTGCCGTCCCAGGGGCTGGGCCGGGACTTGTGGCACTACGGTCTGCCGGTCATGCTCAACGAGCTGCTGTGGAGCCTGGCCATTTCCATGCATTCGGTGGTGCTGGGACACATGGGCAGTGACGCGGTGGCCGCCAACAGCATCTGCTACATCATGTATGAGATGGTCACCAGTGTGATTCTGGGCGTGGCCAACGGTTCGGCGGTGCTGGTGGGCAAGATCATCGGGGAAGGGGACTGGGCTTATGCCCGGGCCTGCGTGTCCCGTCTGGTGCGGGTGTATGCCGTGCTGGGGGTGGTTTGCGCCGTGCTGGTGTTTGTCGTGGGGCTGCCTATGCTGGCGCTGTACGACATTCAGCCGGGTACCGTGGCGCTGGCCAAACAGCTGCTGGGGGTCTATGCGTTCGCCATGTTCTTCCAGGCGTTTACCTGCCCGCTGATCAGCGGCGTTCTGCGGGGCGGCGGCGACACGCGCTTTGCCATGGCGGTGGATGCGGGCTGCATCTGGGCCATGGTCCCGCTGGGCGCGGCGGCCGCGTTCCTGCTGGGCGCACCTGCCGCTGTGGTGCTGTTTGTGCTGAAATTTGACATGCCTGTCAAGGCGGTGCTGTGTCTGCGGCGGTTGGCCGGCGGGCAGTGGATGCGCAGCGTGACGCGATAACCGATTCGGCGAAGTGCTCTTTTGTAGGGTGCTTCGCCGTTTTTGCTGTGGCGGGAAAGCGGCGCTGTGGTATAATGCGGGTAGAACAACTGCAGTTTCAGGAGGCAGATTATGATTTCAGCGGAAAAGAAAATGCTGCTGGCACAGCAGGTGGAAGTCATTGCCCGGAAAGCCGGAAAATGGATGGCCGGCCACAAAATCAGCCAGGTCACAACAAAGGGAGGCGTCTCCAACGTTGTGACGGACATCGATATCCAATGTCAGCGGCTCATCATTGAAGAATGCACCCGGTGCCTGCCGGAAAGCGTGATTCTGGCCGAGGAGGAAAACCGGCAGCAAATCGGTGAAGAATTTACCTGGGTCATCGACCCCATCGACGGCACCACCAATTATTTGTACGATTACCGGCATTCCTGTGTGTCCATTGCGCTCTATTATCAAAAAGAAGGGCTGATCGGCGTTGTCTACGACCCTTACCTGGACGAGTGCTTTGTGGGAATCGAAGGCGTGGGCAGCACCTGCAACGGACAGACGATCCGGGTGAGCGGCAACGACTTTTCCCATGCGCTGATGATGGTGGGAACGGCCCCCTACAACAAAGAAATGGCCGACAAAACCTTTGCCGTTCTGAAACGGCTGTTTGTGGAGACCCGCGACATTCGAAGAAGCGGAAGCGCGGCTTTGGACCTGTGTTATCTGGCCTGCGGCAGGATCGACGGCTTTTTTGAACCAGTGCTGCAGCCCTGGGACTACGGCGCGGGAAGCATCCTTGTAAGAAACGCGGGCGGAACGCTGGAAGCGATGACGGAAGGCGCTTTGGCGCAGCTGAAGCCCACCGGAATCATTGCTTCCAACGGCACATGCCATGCCGCACTGCGAAGTGTGATTCTGGAGGGAGAAACAGGCTGACTGCGTGAAAAAACGCATGAACCGGCCGCGGGCTGCTTATACTGACAGAGAGGGAAAGGAGCAATGAATATGTTTGGCTTTTTCTGGACGCGCAGCGCCTCGCTGGGGCTGGCGTTGCTTTATATGGCACTGGGACTTGTGTTTTTGTTCTTCCCGGAGATGACAGGCACGGTGTTCTGCTGGGCGCTGGCCGCGGGCGCGGCCGTCTTTTCCGCGGGGCGGCTGGTGCGGTGGCGCCAGGCCGAGCAGGCGGGCCGCCGCGCCTCGGGCGAACTGGTCATCGGCCTGCTGTTTGCGGGTCTGGCCGTATTCTGCGTGCTGGGCGCGCGGGTGATCCTTTCCTTTGTGCCGCTGGTGTCCGGCCTTCTGCTTCTGGTGGACGGCGTGGGAAAACTGCCCCTGGCGCTGGACGCAAAGCGGGACGGCTCTTCGGTGTTTATACCGCTGCTGGCGTCGGCGCTGGTGCCGCTGGTTCTGGGAATCATCATGATCACGGACCCCTTTGGCGTGACCAGAGCGGTCATCCGTTTTCTGGGACTCAGCCTGCTTTTGGACGGAATCTGCGATCTGGGCACGGTGCTGTATGCCCGTTCCCAAGGTCAATAAAAAACGCCTGTCCCGGAAACCCGGTGCACCTGTAAACTGAAAGTAGACACTCACAAAAGTGTGGGTGTCT
>CALVLC010000108.1 GCA_944336335.1 uncultured Bacilli bacterium
TGCAGATAGGGATAGATGCCCTTGCTGACACATTCACGATAATTTCGCTGGCCCTGTCGCATGGCTTTGCGATAATCTTCTACATAGTACAAAGCAAACCCCTCGCTTTCAATGTTTCATTTTCACTTATGCGCCGATCAGCGACAGCGTCGTACCCGCGGCACACAGCACCACCAGCACGGCCAAGGGACGCTGAAAGCGCCGCTTCGTATCCTCCAGGCTCTGCCATACACACAACGTGACAAACAGGCAGGCCATCAAAAAGAAAAATGCCGTTCGCTCGCCGGACTGCCACACGGTGGGAGAGAAGCCCAGCATGGCCCGGGAGGCAAAACCGCCGCACAGCGCTGTGCCGGCTGCCCAGGCCCGGGCACTGTGGCCCAGCGCCAGATAAAGGTTGACGATGCACACGGCAAACACCGCGCACAAAAACAGGAACGGCAAATACCGCTTCCATTCCCAGGCGGTCACCACCGTGACGGTTCCCTTGACCGTCAGCCCGTTTTTGAAGAAAGACAATTTGGGAAACAGCTGCGTCAGCGGCTGACCCAAAACGCCCAAAACCAGCACCGCGGCGACCGGGAACAGTCCCATCAGCCGCGCCGCCCAGCAGCGGTACCGGGCCCAGATCCCGCAGCACAGAGCCGCGCACATCAAAAAGAATGTCATTTCCCGGGCATAGATCACACCGGACAGGGCGTTGGAAATGCCCAGCTCCGCATTCTGGAAAAAGCCTCGCATGCCGAAATCGATAAACCAGCTGGTGGCCTCGCCCGCAGCCCGGGCCGCAGTGCCCGGACAGGTCAGCGCATACACGCCGTTGGCCGCCACCACCGCCAGCTGCGCCCACACCAGCCAATGGGGCCGGCGGCGCGCTGCGGCATGCCACACCAGCAGTCCTGCCAGGCACACACCCACCGCGACCATGACCTGCTCCATGTTGGAGGCATACAGCATCAGCAAAAGCGAACCCGCCGCGCTCCACCAGGGGATGCTTTCGCCCCGCAAAGCACGGGCCAGCGGCTGCGCCGCGGCCAGGGCGGCAGTCAGCGGCCAGACAAACACCAGTGTGGTGCACACCCAGCCGGCGCTGGACAGCTGCGCCCAGTCATAGCAAAGCAGCAGGCCGGCGGCCATCCATCCCACACGGGCCGACCGGTGCGCATTCAGAAGGCGGGCGGTCAGCCACGCGTCCAGCGTGATCAAAACCGGGTCCGCCAGGCGCCAGATCCAGGTGGGCCAGGATTCCACGATGCACAGGACCGCCTCCACCAGTGTACGGGCGGACCAGGTGGAATAATGCCAGAGGGAAAAGTCCCACAGAGAATATTTTTCCAGCATGGTGGCATACATGGGGTCGTCCCCGGTGCCCAGTGTCCACTGGGCATGAAGCGCCAGCATCACAGCCAGCAACACCAGGTACGGCAGGCGGGCATCCCGCCAAAGGCTGCGCTGTTTCATTGCGCCACCTCCACTCTGCGGCCGGTGTGCACCAGCGCATTGTGCCCATCGTTGCGGTAGGCGATGCAGATCTCGTACTCTTCGGCCGGATGCTCCAGCCCGGACGCCTTTGCCCGCGCGGAAAAGCCGCCGTACTGTGCCAGCGGAAGGCCGGTGGCCTGCCGGGCGGCCTCGCTCTCCACCATCTGGGTGGGCAGCAGGATATAGGTGTCATCCTCTGCATGATACAGTACCACACGGGTGTCCACGGATTCAAAGCGCTCGCCTTCCACCGCCGCATACCCGTCCACACAGAGCACACCGTCCTGAAGGGAACACGCCGTGTAGAACACAAAGCCGGCGGGTGCCTGCTGGGTATATTCGGCCGGGTCCAGCGCTCTCACCGCGCGCAGCCCCCAGGACCACAGCAGCGTAAACGCCGCCACGCCGCAAACCGCCAGCGCGCACAAAAAAACAACCACCCGCTTTTTCGCGGGGACAAATTGCTGCATAAAAGACCTCCTGCGCGGCTGCGCCGCGTTCTTGTTCTATTGTCCAATGTTCCCCGCCGTTTGTCAAGAATCAGGGGTTGCAAATCTTTTCATGCACTTTATAATGAGAACCAGAGACATTTTTTGACGGGAGGAATTTTTCATGCGTCCAATGAGACGAGTGGACCGGAAGACATCCCAGGAGGACGCGGTCCGCATTTTGCAGGAGAGCGACACCGGCTTTTTGTCCACGATCAACGAAGACGGCAGCCCTTACTGCGTGCCTATGGCCTTTGTGTATCTGGACGGCGCGTTGTATTTCCACTGCGCCCGCGCCGGGCAGAAGCTGGACAATCTGCAGCGGGATGCCCGGGCCTGCTTCACCTGCGTGCTGCACAGCAAGACCGCCCCGGCGGAGTATACCATTTATTTTGCCAGCTGCGTGGCGGAAGGCACGGTGCATGTGGTGGAAAGCGAGGAGGAGCGCCTGCGTGCCAAACGCGCTTTGACCGAAAAATACTGTCCCGACCATCTGGACTGTCCGGCCTATGACCGCATGATGCGCGGCATGCCCGCCATCGTGATTCTTCGCATGGATCTTTCCGATCTGTGCGGAAAGGCCAACAAGGGCCAGCTCAAACACGTGGACGTGCCCGGCGTGGAATGAGAAAAAGGCTTCGAAGCGATTGCTTCGAAGCCTTCTTTTTTAATACTGCCAGGAGTTGAACTCGAAAGCGGTGGGGCATTTTTCACCCTTGTCTTCGCTTT
>CALVLC010000109.1 GCA_944336335.1 uncultured Bacilli bacterium
GGCGCGTCCAAAGGGCCGGCCATCGGCCATGTTTCACCCGAAGCCGCAGAGGGCGGTCCCATCGCTCTGGTGGAAGAGGGCGACCTGATCCAGATTGATATTCCCGCCCGAGTGCTGGCCATTGTGGGCGTGAAAGGGGAGCGCAAGACCCCCGAGGAGATGGATGCCATTCTGGCCGCACGCCGGGCAGCCTGGGAGCCCAAGCCGGCCCGCTACAAGAGCGGCGTTTTGAAAATTTACTCGGAACACGCGGTCGGCCCCATGAAGGGCGGCTATATGAAATAAGGAGAGAGAGCATGGAACAGTTGAAAACAGGAATCATCGGCTGCGGAAAAGTGGGCGATTTCCACGCGAAAGCGTATGCCAACCTGCCCAACAGCGCGTTTACGGCGGTGTGTGATGCAAACCGGGACCGGGCTGAGGCGTTCGCCGCCCGCTACGGTGTAAAAGCGTACACCGATGTAGAGCAGATGTGCCGTCAGGAGCATCTGGATGTGGTCAGCGTGTGCACGCCGCATCCGCTGCATGCCAATCCGGCCGTGACGGCCGCCAACTGCGGCTGCAATGTGCTGGTGGAAAAACCGCTGGCTTCCAGTCTGGCGGACTGCGATGCCATCATCGAGGCGCAGGACCGCAACGGTGTGACCGTGGGAACCATGGTGCAGCGCCGGTTCTATCGCCCCTGCATGCGCATCCATCAGGCCATCGAGGACGGAAAACTGGGCCGCCCGGTGCTGGGCATGGTGACCATGCTTGGCTGGCGGGACGAGGCCTATTACAACAGCGATCCCTGGCGCGGCACCTGGGACGGCGAGGGCGGCGGTGTTCTGGTGAACCAGGCGCCCCATCAGCTGGACCTGCTGCTGTGGTACATGGGCGAGGCGGATGAGGTGTACGGCGTGTGGAAAAACCTCAACCATCCTTATATTGAAGTGGAGGACACGGCCGTGGCCGTGGTCAAGTTTAAAAACGGCGGCGTGGGCAACATTGTGGTCAGCAACAGCCAGAACCCTGCCCTGTACGGAAAAGTGCACATCTTCGGTGAAAACGGCGCGGCGGCAGGCGTGCAGACCGACGGCGGAGCCATGTTCATCGCGGGCATGTCCAGCATCACCGAACCGCCGGTCAACGACTTGTGGACGGTGCCGGGCGAGGCGGAAATGCTGGATGCATGGAAGAAGGCGGACAGCGACTTCTTCAACAGCGTGGACTCCATGTACTATTATCACAACGAACAGATCAAAGACTTTTTGAACGCAGTGCAGACGGGCACGAAGCCTCTGGTGGACGCCCGGGAAGGCCGCCGCACGGTGGAGCTGTTTACAGCCATCTACCGCAGCACCAAAGACAACTGCGCTGTGAAATTTCCGCTGAAATAAGGAGGAAAGGCCATGCTTGTATCGTACAACGAGGCCTGCGCCAAAGATTGTTCCACTCTGGAAAAAGACCTGGAACTGTGTGAAAAAGCGGGCTTTGACTGCATTGAGATCCGTCTGGATATGTTGACGGATTATCTGACACGGCACACCGTGGAGGAGCTGGCGTCGTTTTTCAAAACCAGCCGCCTGCGGCCCCATGCCTTCAATGCGCTGTACTTATATCCCGAATTTCTCAGCGAACGGGACGACGCGGAAAAACAGGCGGCGCTTCTGGCCGAGTTTCGGCTGGGCTGCGAAGTGGGCAAGGCCATCGGCAGCCATTACTTCATCATTGTGCCGCCGCTTCAGCGCGACCCGCTGGGCGGACCCTTTGTGGGGACCCGGGAGGAGACCTTTGAAAACTGCGTGCGCATCCTGAAAAAGCTTTCGGACCTGGCCCGCCCTTATGACATGAACCTGTGCTTCGAGCTGGTGGGCTTTGAGCGTTCCAGTGTGCGCAGCGTTGCCGAGGCGGACGCCATTGTCCGTGCGGTAGACCGGGACAACGTGGGATTTGTGTTTGATTCGTACAACATTTTCCTCAACGGAGGCTGCAACGATTTTTCGGCCATCGGCACCGTACAGCCCGAAAAGATTTTCGCCGCGCACCTGATGAGTGCCGACGATGTGCCCGAGGACCAGCGCGGTCAGGACAAACGCTGCTTCTGCGGCTCCGGCGCGGTGGATACCGACGGTTTCCTGCAGGCGCTGAAAGCCGCGGGCTACAAGGGCATCGCCTCGGTGGAGACCTTCCGCCCGGAGTACTGGCAGAAAACGCCGGAATGGGTGATCGAGAACGCCTGGCGCACCACGCATCACGCGCTGGAAGCCAACGGCTGTCTGTGATCGGTTGTTTTTTCGATATTTTCCGCCGGCAGAGAAGCGGAACCTTAAAAATCCAATCAGATCAGGAGGAATCTTATGTCACCACTCGCATTTGTGGGCATGCTGATCGTTGCGATCATCATCCTCACCGTATTGACGCTGAAGTTTAAAATGCATCCGGTCATGGTGTTGTTCCTGACCGCCACGTTCTGCGGCCTGGCATCCGGCAAGGGCCTGGTCGATACCTTCAGCTCCATCACAAGCTATTTCGGTTCCACGCTGGGCAGCATCGGCGTCATGATTATTTTCGGCGCTGTTATTGCGGCCGGTATCAGTGATACCGGCGCGGCCACCAGCATGGTCAACTTCTTCATTCGCAAATTCAAGGGCAAACGTCTGGAACTGGCTCCGGCGCTGACGGGCTTCATCATGAGCATCCCCGTGTTCGGCGACATTGCCATTATCCTGAACGCTCCCATTTCCGCCATTTTGGCAAAGCGCAAAAAAATGAGCATGACGCAGGTCGCGCCGTTCGTCAACCTGGGCCTGACGCTGACCCACGGCCTGGTGCCTCCCACACCCGGTATCCTGGCGGTGTCTGTGCTGCTGGGCGCTGACATTGGCACCGTGATCCTGTGGGGCCTTGTCTGCTCGGTGGTCTCCTTTGCGGTGTGCTATTTTGTGCTGTCTCCCATTTATGCAAAGTGTGAATACATTGAGCCGCTGGCTTCCTACACCGAGGGCATCGAGCCCGTGGAAGAGGGCTCTTCCGTGGATGCACTGCTCATCCGTGAGGACAACACTCCCAGCGCAGGCGCTTCCTTCCTGCCGCTGCTGCTGCCCGCCGTGATGATCGCCGTGGGTTCCATCGGCAAACTGTTCGCAGAAGAGGGAAGCGGCGCTTACACCTTCTTTGATACCTTCGGAAACACCGTTCTGGCCCTGTTCTGCGGCATTATCGCTGTGGGCCTGCTGGTGGCCGGCCGCAAGAAAAAGGTTGTGGACAAAGCCAATCAGGACGGCAACGGCTGCGCGCTGACGGAAAAGAGCAGCTGGTTTGAAATCGTCATGAACAACTGGGTGGACCGCGCACTGAACATTGCCATCAGCGCTCTGCTGATCACTGCAATGGGCGGCGCAATGGGCGGCATCCTGCGTGAGAACGAGGCCATTCAGACCATCGGCAATGCCATTGCCAATACCAACTTCCCGGCGATTCTGGTTCCCTTCCTGCTGGCTGCTATCCTGATGACAGTCTGCGGCTCCATGACCACTGCGTCCATGACCGCTGCCGGCCTGATGGCCGCGCTGATCCCGGTTCTGGGCATGAGCCCGGTGGTGGCTTCTCTGGCCATCGGCGCCGGTTCCATGGTGGGCTGGCATGTAAACAACAGCGGCTTCTGGATCTTCACCTCCCTGTACGGCTTTGACACCAAGCAGGGCCTGAAATACTTCACGACCACAAACGCTCTGGGCGGCATCGTGGCGTTTGCCATGCTGGCTGTGCTCGCGCTGTTGGGCGTTGTGGCCTGACCAAAGCAACAAAAACCGCGCAGCTCTGCCGGCATACCCTTGCGGTCCGGGGATTTTCCCCGGGCCGCAGTGTGCCTCCCAAAGCGCGCGAGAAGGAGCGAGAAAACATGATCAACGCGTTTGCAAAAAGCCGCCGTGCGGCTTGGCTGGGCGGCGCGCTGCTGGGGGCAGCTGCGGGCGCAGCGACCTGGTTTTGGGCCGGAACCGGGCAGAATACGTTCACCCGTCTGCTGCTGACGGCGCTTGCTGCCTTTGTGGGAGTTAACATCGCGCTGTATCTGGCCAGAATGATCGCCACCCGGGAGTATCAGTCCCGCCTGTTGCTCTTATATGAGCAGTTGGACCCCAAAGCGTTTTTGGCGGCCGCCGAACCTTTGAAAAACGCCCCGATGAACGCCGGGCCGCGCAGCACGCTGCTGGTGCATTTGGCCAATGGCTGGCTTTACGCCGGGCAGCCCGATCGGGCGCTGGAAATTCTGAACGAAATTCCCACCAGCCCGAAAACACCGGAGACAAAAGGCCTTGTGCTGGGCAACCAGGCCACCTGCTGGCTGGCCCAGGGCAATCCGGACAAAGCGCAAAGCTGTATGGATGAACTGCGCCGCCTGGTGGATTCCGGTGCCTGCGGCAAGGATTTTTCTGCAAAAGCGCGCCATACACTGGCCTATCTGGAGTTGTGCCTGGCCATTCACAGGGGAAAACGTGTGA
>CALVLC010000110.1 GCA_944336335.1 uncultured Bacilli bacterium
AAGTTTATTAAAAAAATTATGGACATTTATAAAAAATAAAATGCCAACAAATATAAGAACATTTTTTGACAAAATTGAGGGTGCGATTGATTCAATATCACCAGATGAAGACAGTACGCAGACTCAACCAAATGAAGTAGAAGAGGACACATCCACTGATGGTAAATCAGAATAATAATCAGTAAAATATTGTATATAATATTGAGGAGGAGATTATAAATTCTCCTCCTCAATATTGATTTTGGAGTAATTTATGAGAATAGTTGAAAAATTTGAATTACATGATGAACTGAATCCTAAAATATGGGAAGATAATAAATTACGTAAAGAGGTTCACGATAAATTAGTTGAAATAATTGACCAGTTTATACTTGAGTTGCACCAAAATGATATACCAATTAAAGTGATTGATGCACGTATTGTTGGTAGCAATGCTTCTTTTAACTATACAGATAAATCAGATATAGATGTTCATCTTATTGCTAATTTTAAAGATTCTAGCTGTGACTTAAATGTGCTCAGTCTTCTATATAACTATTTTAAAAGTAATTTCAATGATAAATATGACCTCTCAATACACGGTCTGCCTGTAGAAATGTACATAGAAGATATGAATTCATCTGCAATTTCAAATGGAATATACTCAATATATAAAAATGAATGGATAAGTTTTCCTAAGCCAATTGAAATACCTGATATTGACATTACAGATAATTTTAAACCATTTGAAGATAAATATAATGAGATAGTTAAATCACCAAACGCAGAGAAAGCAGAGGACTTAATTGATGAATTATATCTTCTTAGAAAAGATTCATTATCCGTAGATGGTGAATATGGCATTGGTAATTTAATATTCAAAGAGTTTAGAAATAGAGGTTATTTAGACAATCTTAAAAAATTAATTATTGATGATACTTCTAAGGAATTATCATTGGAAGCATTGAATGAAGATAATGTTACAATAAATTTAGAATCATTATTAAGTGAAGTGATTAGTCTTTGGGATAAATCACATAATAGTAAGCTAACATTATCTACTGTAGATAATGCAAAAGGTCAAGCTCTATTTATACTGCCTAGTGGGAAGGTGTTAAGTGGATTTAATGCCCATTATGAAATAGAAGAGGTAATACAAGCATTAGGTAAATCTAATTATCAGGATGTAGATATAAGTAGCGATAATTACTATATGTATTCAACCCTTAGTGATTTGGGATGTATTCGTTGTAGACTGGATAGATATGAAAACTATTTTCAGCTTTCACAGATACGACCCACATATGAGCAATATGATACAATTGAAGCTTTAATTGACCTAATGCAACAAAGACATATTTCAAATAGAGTGTTTATTGAAACACCCAATAAACAAGAATCAAAAGCATATCTTTTTGCTAATTATACCACTGATGAGATTATTAATAGAATAAAAAGATATTACACATCTGGAAAATTATATGAGAATAAACAATTAACTGAAAAATCAATTGATAGAACTGTTCTTAACGCTCTTCAAAATTATAATAAAGTTGCAGATAAATATGGTGAGAACAATGCACTATTTGAACTTAAATATAAGTATCATTTACAGGATGATGAGCTTGTTTATATCATAAATAAGTGTATTGAAAAAGAACTGATGTCAAATGATACAGCTAAATGGAATATACATTATCTAAATTTAGAGGACTATTTGCCTGATATTAAATTTAGTAATGAAGATGAACAATCTTTATCTGATATAGCAAAAGAGTATGGTGTGGAACTAAAAAATTTATCTGAAAATGTGTACACTGCAGACGGAGAATATAATCCAAGTCAAGATAATGTTTATAGAAGACTGCTTAGATTGCCTATTAATAAACTAACTGTTGATGACATTGCTTACTTATACACAATTCATTTTACTAAGTATGCTGATGGATATAATTCAAATGGTACAAAAAGTACTTATTGGTATACCAAAGAAAATTTCTATGATAAGTTAGAAAAAAATAAAGAAATGTATGCTGATGAGTTTCAAAAAACTTATGAATTTACACATAACCTAAAATTTCCACTAACTGTTTACAGAGCTGTCAGAGAAGATGAAAAAGATAATAACAGTATCAGTGGTAAAAATAAATCACTATCGTGGACAGTTGATATAAATCTTTATAAGAAAGACAACTCAATATTCAAAAAATATACAGATATTGTAGAGGCACAGATTACTGCTGATATGGTGCAGAATGAGTGGACAGTTGTAAACTATGTCCTCTACTCAGCAAGAAATTATTACGGAAGATACCCTGAAAATGAGATTACCCTTAAACCTAGATTTAAGATGGATAAGTTACAAAACCTCAAATATATAGATAAAAATAATATTATCAGTGAAACCATTAATTTAAATAATAGAACACTTTTGTCCGAATATAAAAATATAATAGAAGGAATACCAAATAAAAGTTATAATGAAGTACTTAATCCAGGCAATACTTTTGATAAAGAGTCTATATTTAAGGCTGTTAAGAAAAAATTTGGCAGTTTTTCATACCCCATAGAAGGACCGTCATTTCTTCTGCCAGATGGTTCTTTTTTAGATATGAATAAGAAAACTAAATATAGAAGTTTTGCTTCCCATGCTAATGCAGAGGATTATTTACAAGAAATTGGACTAAGCAATTCCTATAGGGATGAAAGTGGATGCCCAACACTACAAAATTTAGGCACAATTAGACTGAATAACTTTAGTTATAATAACTTTATAGAATTAAGCCCCATCCCCCCAACAAGTGAACAATATGAATCGCTAACCTTATGGTTAGATGACAATATGATGAACCACTCTAAGATAGAGGTTAATGTTCCTAAACAAAATATTTATGTTTCTTATGATTATGATGATTATACAGTGGATGATTTAATAAAGAAAATCAAAAAATATTACACATTAGGAATTTTAAATGAAGCCAAAAGTATTGATTGGATAAAAGATAAATTTAAGGAAACATTTGGTAAATATAATGGTGGAAATAAAAATCTACTAAAAGCCAAGATAGATGATGTATCTGAGGGTGAGTGG
>CALVLC010000111.1 GCA_944336335.1 uncultured Bacilli bacterium
TTAACACAGATGATGATGTAGTGAAAGCAAAAGCAGTACTACAAGAAGCTAAGGCAAAGCTTGTTATAGCAGAGGGTAACTATAAGAGCTGGGATAACAGATACATAACGCTTAGAAAGATTGGAACGCTCAAGACGGTTGAAATGCAAACGATAGAGCGTTAATAAAAAGGTACTTCTGGAAATTTTTCCGAGTGCGGGTCGCTTGCGAGCCCGAAAATGAACTAGCTGCAAAAAATTTTTTATGGATTTCCTTCTTTTTAGTGTTATTGAATATTGTTATCATTACGTCTAAATATTTATAAATAAAGCAGTTAGACAGTTTTTTTATGAGTAATAATATTACTATATTTTGGGAAATTTACTACTTAAGAAAATTTCCCAAGTTATATACATAAAGTTATTTAAAATTTTTTAGATGGGAGGTGTTTTTTTGGAAAAGGAACTTCGTGGTGATGTAAATTATTTATCAAAGTTATTAGGTGTATCTGTCAGACGAGTAAATCAGATGGTAAAACCTGAAGGAAAAATAACTAAAGAACCGGAAGGAGATTTTATTTTACAAAAGGCAATCTCCCAGTATTATATGGCCAAGTATAAACATGATGATGTTGATTATAACCATGAAAAGGCTTTACATGAACGAGCTAAGAGAAAATTAACTGAAATGGAAGTCCGAAAAAGGTCAAACGAACTCCATGAAGCTGCTGATGTTGAAGCAGTTTTAACAGATATGTTAGTAAATCTACGAACAAAGTTATTAGCTATTCCTGCTAAAATGGCTACGCAATTAGCAGAAAGAAGCAAGGAAGAAATTGAAGAACTTTTAACAAAAGAAATAGAGTTTTTATTGTTAGAAGTTAAAGATTATAAGCCAACCATGTTTGAAATGAGTGGCGAAGGTGAAGAGTAATAAAACTGTAGATTTACTATATAAGATTTTTAATAAATCCTTAAATCTTGTACCTAAAATGAGTGTATCAGAGTGGGCAGATAGATTTAGAATGTTGCCATCTTCTTCAGCAGAACCAGGACGATGGCGAACTTCTAGAGCACCTTATCAAAAGGAAATAATGGATGCTTTTACGGAGAAAGGTGTACGAAAAGTTGTTGTTAAATCAGCTTCTCAGATTGGTAAATCTGACATAATGAATAATATTATTGGAAGATTTGCCCACCTCGATCCATGTCCAATAATGATGATACAGCCTACAATTATTGATGGTGAAGATTACTCTAAATCACGTATTGCACCTATGATAAGTGCTACTCCGGTTTTAAAGAATATATTTAAAGATGCTAAAGTTAGAGATAGTGGAAATACGATAATGACCAAGTATTTTCCAGGTGGTAGGTTAGTAATAACAGGGGCAAATAGTCCTTCTAGCTTAGCATCTAAACCAATAAGCAAACTATTTTGCGATGAGGTTGACAGATTTCCAGAAAGTGCAGGTACAGAAGGTGATCCAGTAGACCTTGCTTCTAAGCGTACTACTACTTATTGGAATAGAATTATTGGTTTATTTAGCACTCCTACAATAAAGGGATTATCCAGGATTGATGATGAGTACATGACTGGAACACAGGCAGAATGGCAACATCAATGCCCTAATTGTAAAGAATGGCACCTTATAACACATCGAAATATGAAAGTGGATTATGAGGAATCTGAAAATAAGAAAAAGCAAAAGCATATTATCGTAAAATCCGTAGTTTGGGTATGTCCAGATTGCGGATTTTCTTTTTCTGAACAAAAAATAAAGCAGGCTAAGCAAAAATACGTTATTCAAAATCCACAAGCACTAAAAAGTGAGGTTAGAAGTTTTTTTGTAAATGGTTTTGCTTCTCCGTGGATTAGCTGGAATGAAATAATGGAAGAATGGTTAAAAGCTAAAGGCGATCCAGAAAGAGAAAAGGTTGTATATAACACACGTTTTGGAGAAAGTTATGAGCAAGTAGGAGCATTTGAAAATGGTGATATGTTCTTAAAACGGCGTGAAAAATACGAAGCTGAACTTCCTGATGGTGTTTTAGCATTAACTGCTGCTGTAGATACACAAGACAATCGACTTGAATATGAAATTACAGGTTGGGGAATAGGTGAAGAACAATGGAGTATAAAAAAAGGCATTATTTTGGGAGTTCCAGATACTTCAAGAGTATGGGAATTATTAGACCAAGTATTAGATAGAACATGTTATTTTAAAAATGGTAAAGCATTGACTATTCTTAGGACGTTTATAGATAGTGGTGGTCATTATACCAATGAGGTTTATAAATACTGTTATAAAAGCCGAAAAAAGCAAAGAATTGCTATAAAAGGTTCATCAATTCCAGGTGTGCCATTAGTTTATAGAATATCTAAAATTGAAAAATATGGTATTCCATTGGTGCAGTTAGGTGTAGATAGTGGAAAACAGTATATTATGGATCGTTTAACTATAGAAGAAAAAGGGAAAAAATATATACATTTTCCTTTAAATGAAATAGATGATGGAAATATTGATAGTTTTTTCCTTGATAGAGGTTATGATGAAGTTTATTTTAAGGGCTTGATAAGTGAACATTTAGTACAAAAAACTAGAAATGGAGCAACTGTTTTTGTCTGGGAGAAAATATCTAAGGACGCAAGGAATGAACCGCTAGATTTAAAAGTATATAACCTAGCATGCATGCAGTCCCTAAATTTAAATTTTGAAGCATTATATGAGGCTTTTAATTCTAATTCTTTAACTAAAATGGTAGGAAAACCAAATAAAAAAGAAAAGAAAAAAGTTAATTATGGAGCAGTAAATAGCGGAGGTGTTATGGATTTTGTCGAGTAAGATTTTAAATGAAAGATTGAAATTATATTTAGAAGCGGAAAAACAAATAACTAAGTTTGGTCAATCTTATACGATTGGTAAGAGAACTCTTACCAGAGCAAATTTAAGTGAAATAAGAGCAGAAATTAATAAATTAATTGGCTTAGGAGCAACAATTGATGATGAAAAGCCAATTAAAGGCACTAGAAGTAAGCAAATTATATTTATGGATTAGGTGAGTATACTTGAGAAAAAATAAACGTAATAAATCAGCTCCTAAAGGAATAAGGGATAGAAAATTTATTAATACTGGATACAGTTCTGGCGGTGCTAGTTTAACTAAACAAGCACTACGAGGATATAATCCTATACAATCTAGTCCGCAAAGTGATATAGACAGTAATTTAAATATTTTACGTAACCGAAGTTATGACATGGCCATAAATACGCCAATTGGTAGAGGTGCCATAGAAACATCTAGAAGTTATGTAATTGGGGCAGGACTTATACCTTCTCCAAATATCGATTTTAGAACACTAGGATTGAATCCAGATGAAGCAAAAGAATGGAAAAGAAAGACCATTCAGGAATTTAAACTTTGGGCAGATGATGTTAGTTGTGATATTTATAAGAAAAATAACTTTTGGGACCAACAAAATATAGCTTTTATTGGTTGCTTGGTAAATGGCGATGCTTGGGCAATTCCTAAATATGGGAAAAATACAGTAAATAATCCATATTGTTTAAAAATCCAGCAAATTGAAGCAAATCGAGTTTGTAATCCTGGAAGCATCGATATTTATGGAATTGTAAATCCTACAATGGTAACTCAATTTAACGAAAAAAATGGAAATAGGATTATAAATGGTATTGAAGTAGATAAAAAAGGTGAGGTTGTAGCTTATTGGATAGCTAATAAAACTCCGTATGATCCTACAAATATTGGTGCTTTAGTAGAGTGGAAAAGGGTAGAAGCCTTTGGAAAACGTACAGGAAGAGCAATGGTTTTACAAATATCTAAAGAAGATAGACCAGAGCAATATCGAGGCGTACCTTTTTTAGCACCAGTGATAGAAGAATTAAAGCAAATTAGCAGGTATACCAATGCAGAACTTACAACAGCTATAATAAAAGCTTTTTTTAGTATATTTTTAACATCTAATACACCACCTGGAAACACATTAAATGATATGCTCGATAGCACATATGACTATGATCCTTATGCAGATCTTGATCCAACTAAATTAAAATTAGGACCAGGGACAATCAATACATTACCTCCTGGGGTAAGTGTAGTAACAGCCGATCCAAGCAAATCCCTTTCAACTTTTGAGCCGTTTGTGCAGTCGCTAATTGTTCAAATTGGTGCAGGTCTTAATATTCCATCCGAGGTTTTAATGAGTAAGTTTAATTCTTCTTACTCCGCTGCTAGAGGAGCATTAAACCAAGCAGTAGCAGTATTTAAAGAACGTAGGACTTGGTTTGCCAGAGAATTTTGCCAACCAATCTATGAAATGTGGCTGGCTGAAGCTATAGCTATTGGAAGAATAAAAGCCCCTAAATTTGGGATTGATCCAATTATTACCAAAGCATGGAGTAATTGCGATTGGTTTGGCCCTACAAGTGGACTTTTAGATCCAGTTAAAGAAGTTCAAGCTGCAAAATTACAAGTTGATTATGGATTTAGTACCCATGAAAAGGTAAGTACAGAGCTTACTGGAACAAATTACGATGATAACATCGATATTTTAGCTTTAGAAAATAAGAAAAAACAAAAATTAGGATTAGAAGGAGGTGAGTAAATGAAATTTTGGGAAATTAAAAATGAATTAAATAGTGAAAAAGCAGAGTTATTAATTTACAAAGAAATAGCTAATGAAGATTGGTGGGATGAGGGTCTTGCAACACCAAAGAAATTTAATAATGAATTGAAAGCTTTAGGTGGAAAAGACTTAGTTGTAAGAATTAATAGCTGTGGCGGTGATGTATTTGCAGCTCAATCTATTTATAACCAATTAAAAAGATATACAGGAAATGTAACAGTAACAATTGATGGAATAGCAGCAAGTGCAGCTACAATTATTGCTTGTGCAGGGGAAAATGTAATAATGCCAAGTAATACCATCTACATGATACACAATCCTATGAACTTATTGATTGGTTTTTATAATCAAAATGAGCTTGAAGAAGTGGCCAAAGCTTTAAAAGCAGTGAAACAAACTATCGTAAATGTCTATAAAATGAAGTGTAAAGACAAAATAACAGATGAAAAATTGTCTGAAATGATGGATGAAGAAACATTTTTAACTGCTCAGGAAGCTAAAGATTATGGTTTTGTTGATGAAATTGATGATGAAAACAGTGTTACAGGAGTATTAAATAAAGGAAATTTAGTTATAAATTCCATAGCTTTTAATGCTAAAACATTTAATAATCCAGATAAAATTTTAGAAATTATGCATAAGGAGAATAATATGGGAAATAAAAGCGGAATTATGAATAAATTACAAGATATGGTAAATAATTTTAGCAATAAAAATAATGATGATGTTATTGCTAAAGCAAAACAAGAAGAAAGAGAGCGTATTACAGCATTAAATAAACTTAGAGTGCCAAATAACGAAACTATTAATAATTTAGTTGATGAAGCTATTGCTGATGAAACAGCTACAGCAGATAAAGTAAAACCATATCTTGATAAAATCGCTGAAAACATTGGAGCAAAAGATTATGTACAAAATATGATTTCTGATGTAAATAACAGTGGTGTGAATAATGTTTTAGGTAATGAAGATAATAACATTAGCGAAGAAGATAAAACACTTAGTATGTTATCTCAGGCTTCTAAAAATTATTTAAAAAATAAATTTGGAGGTAAATAAATATGGCAATGGTAGAAAGTGTAGCAGGCGTTGTTTATGATGAATTAATTGGTTCTAGTAAAGTACCATTAATTACCAAAAACGTTGAATTTGCCCAAGCAAGTGGTGAAAAAACATTAAAACGAGGAACACTTTTAGCAGTAAATGAAAGTGGCGAATACGTAGAAGAAGACAGTACATCTGGAACAGAATCTATTAAAGTTGCAGTAGCTGTTTTAAAAAGTGATTTAGCTTTGAGTACTAGTAGCAAAGTAGTTGGAACTGTTTATACTAGTGGAATGTTTAACAGAGAAGCAATTATCTTAGCTCAAGAAAGTGACAACATCGATACACATGAAGAAGAGCTTAGAAATAAAGGCATTTATTTAACTTCAATTCATGGCCAAAAAGAGTAAAAAGGAGCATTGATTATGGATTTTACAAATACAAGAACACTTTTAGGCGTAGTAGAACAAAATTATCCACCAAGCACAACATTAGTAGATACATTTTTTCCGAATGAAAATGTGTTTATGACAAATGTTGTTGATATTGAATATAGAAAAGGTGTAAGAACTTTAGCACCATATATTATACCTGGAGCTAGTGGTGTTAATGTATCACGTAATGGTTCTACAATTAAGACATATACACCACCAATGACTGCACCTAAAAGAGTTATTACTCCAGAGCATTTAAATATGCGTGGATTCGGTGAGACTGTATATAGTCCTAAATCTCCAGCACAAAGAGCAGCAGAATTAATGGCTAGAGATTTGATGGAACTTACGGAAATGAATATGCGTAGTCAAGAATATATGGCAGCTCAACTTTTAACTACAGGTCAATGTATCTGTGAAGGTTATGCAGACGATGGTAAAAATAAGATTGCAGATACATTTATTTTAGATGGATTTACTAATAAAGTTACAAAATCTAGCGGTGATACATGGGACAATGTTGATTCTAAAATTTATGAACACATTGAAGAAATGTCTGGAACTATTGCAGATAAAACTGGTACAGTACCAACAGTAGCATTTATGTCTAGAAATGTAAGTAAATATTTACTTAGTAATACACAGATAAAAGAATTTTTAAACGTATCTAATGCTGCTAATTTAAAATTAATGAGTTTAACTCCTAGAGTTATGGGACCAAATATTACTCGCTTTGGCTACATTGACTCTCTAGATTTAGAGATTTATATCTATAACGGAAGTTATATGAGTAATGATGGTAAGCTTACTAAATTTATTCCTGATGATTTCTTTATTATGGGTAATCCAGGAAAAGGAAAACGACTTTATGGAGCAATTACTCAATTAGAAGATGATAAACAATGGCATAGCTATGCTAGTAAATATGTTCCAAAAGTTTATACAAATGTTAATAGCGACGTTAAAGAATTGCGTGTGGCATCCAGATGTATTATGATTCCAGAAAATGTAGATGATATCGGAGTAATAAAGGTTAAAAGTTGAGGTAATATTATGGCAGTTTTATATGTAAAGAAATATAACTTAGATTATAAAGGTAAACGCTATAAAGCGGGAGATTTTGTACAGATGGAAGATGTAGAGGCTAAGAAATTAGCCTCGTCTGCTCCAGATGAATTTGAAATCATAAATAAGGAAGATATTATGGATATAAATCCAGAAATAGTAGATGAAAATGAATTAAAAGAGCTCGCTAAAGAAGCATCTGAGGTGAATAGTGAAGAAATTATTGAAGATGATAGTACAGAATTACCTAGTGTAGATCCTACATCGGCAATTATAAAAGGCAAAAAATGAATGAATTTAAGGAAAATCTAAAAAATGATTTAGATATATTTATTAATTATGATGAATTTGCTGAAGAATATGAGCTACAAGGAAAAAAGATTTTTGCTGTATTAGATGATGATACTATGCAAAAAGCTTCTTTTGATAAAAGTAGTGATATATATGATGGTGTGTATAATGCTGTTTATACAAAAAAATATACGTTATATGTAAAAACAAAGGATTTAAAAGGAAAAATTGTAGAAGGAATGGATATTGAATTAGCTTCAGACACATATAATGTAAAAAATGTAGAGGAGGATATGGGTATAACCATATTATCTCTAGAAAGGTTTGACACATGTTAATAGTTGTTAATGAAATAGAAAATGAAATAGATACAGCTAGACGAAAATTAGCTGGTATGCCAAGAGAAACTAATTTAGCTATTATAAGAGCTTCTAATAGGGCAATACAACAAGCTAAAACCGCTGGTAGTAAAAAGGTTAGAGGCACATATAATATACAGAAATCTAATTTGGATTCTAGAATAAATATAATAAAAAGTAACGGAAGTTCTGCTATGGCAAGATTTATTGCTAAAGGAAGACCATTAAAAGATATAAATTTTAAAAATACTTACAGAAAAAAAGGTATTTTTGTTCAAGTAAAAAAAGGACAAGGTGGAGTAATTAATGGTGCTTTTTATGCAGTTGTAAATAGTGGAGTAGGTATTTTTACTAGAAAAACCAGAAAAAGATTTCCAATAGAAATGAAATATGGTCCTTCTGTAGCACAGATGTTTGGAAATCCAGATGTTATAGAAGAAGTAACAGACGTTGGCTCTAAGGCATTTGAAATTAGACTACATCATGAAGTGGAAAGGATATTAGAACGATGACACCTTTAGTATGTGCAATGGAAATGGTTGAATATTTAAAAAATGTATTTAAAGAGCATATACAAGAAGAAGGTGCTAAATCTAAAGATATTCTAATAAAAGATGGATTTTTACCTAGGGTAACAACAGAAGATGAAAAAAGAAGAATGACACCAGCAATAATTGTTACACCTGTTTTAATAACAACACCAAAACCTACACTTGATGAAGACTCAACTGTTAAATTAGAAATAAATGTGCTTACGTATTCTAAGGATAAAATGGAAGGGCATAGGGAATTATTTCACATATTGGAGAAAATTCGTATGGCCATATTTAAAAAACCAA
>CALVLC010000112.1 GCA_944336335.1 uncultured Bacilli bacterium
CAAGATGGAAAAACATATAAAATGCCGATACCAGGAGAACAAGTTGTTTGTACATTCTTAGCAAGCGGAAGCTCTAATGGCTTTGTTAGCGGTTCAATCCCATCAAAAGATGTGCCACCAGCATTTAATGATATAAACATAATGGGAATAAAATTTGGCCCAATAACAATATCATTGGATAAAAGTTCAGGAGATATAGATATAAATACTACAGGAAATATAAAAATAAATGGTAATACTATAAAATTAAATTGTGATTAGGGAGGTATTAAAATGCCAAAAGTGACAATTGTTGGTAATAATGAAACTGGTATATGTAATTTGGGGTTACCAGATTGCCCACACAGTCGAACAGGAACAAATACGAGTGGTAGCCCTACTGTTTTTGTTAATAATAAGCCTGTTCACAGACAAGGTGATACTGGATCTTGTAATTGCCCACATGGCGGAGTTTATACAAGTACAAATGGTAGTAGTAGTGTATTTATAGAAAATAAGCCTATAACAAGAATAGGAGATACTACAAATTGTAATAATTGCGGACAAAGTGGGAGTCATAGTACTGGTAGTAATAATGTATTTGCAGGTGGTTAAAAATGTTTATAGGAACATTTGGAAATGTTGTATTTGAAACATCTAATGATTTAGTTCGTACATTTAAAGACATGACTAGAGATACAAATGTACGATTAGCAAGCCACGATATAATCGGGAAAAAGCCTGTTATAGAGTGGATTGGACCAGGAACGGATACTATAAAGTTTTCTATGCAATTTAATTCTATATTAGGAGTTGAGCCAAAAGACGAAGAAAAAAAGCTTCGTGATATGGCACAAACAGGAAAAGTAGCACATATTATAGTTGGTGGAGAGCCTATAAGTGATTATAAATTTATAATAGAGTCTATTAGTTCATCAGGTCGCATTTACGATAGAGATGGTAATTTAATTAAATCTATGGTAGATATAACAGTTAAAGAATATCCTGAAAATGTTACAGTTACACAAAAAGGAGGAACTAATGGAAATACAAATAACCAAAAATAATATTGATTTTGCACCTGATAGTGAACTGGAAGAAATACATCAAAATCTAAGAACTATATTAACTACAGCTAGAGGAAGTGTACCATTAGATAGAAATTTTGGCATAGATATGAGTGTAATAGATTTACCGATACCGTTATATAAAGCTAAATTAACAGCAGATATTTATGATACTATTTCTAAGTATGAGCCTAGAGTAAAAGTAGTTAGTGTAAAATATGAGCATGATGTTTTATCAGGACGCTCTAAGCCAATTGTGAAGGTGGCGATAAAATGACAGAAGATATTATATCTGAAATTGAAAAATTATTAGATTATAAATCTAGTAGTAGTGATGGTGATATAACATTTGTAGAAACAGATATGGCCAAAATACAAGAGCAATTAATAAATCTATATACAACAATAACGGATAGGACTTTAGCAGCAGCAGATCCTATCCGTTTATTTTTAAACTGTATAGCGTATGTAATTATAATGCAACGTAATAGTATAAATTATTCTGCAAAAATGAATTTATTAAGATATGCAGTTAATACTTTTCTAGATGAAATAGGATACAACATTGGAGTAGATAGATTACCGGCAACTAAAGCAGTAACTACTATAAAAATAACCTTGTCAAAGCAGGCAGATACAACAACAATTATTCCAAAAGGAATACGTGTAACACCTGGAGATGATGTATTTTTTGAATTAGTAGATAATGCCACCATAAATATAGGAGAAACAACTACAACAGCAAAGGCACAGTGTACAATCGCAGGTAGTATTGGAAATGGGTATATGCCAGGACAAATAAATAAAATTGTGGATAGATTACCTTTTACAGCAGATATGGTAAACACAACAACAACTGAAGGTGGAACTGATGTAGAAAGTGATGATGCTTATCGTGAACGAATCCATTTAGCTCCAGAAAAATTTTCCACTGCTGGTCCTATTGGTGCTTATGAATATTGGGCAAAATCTGCATCTACTTTAATAAATGATGTATTGGTAAATAGTCCAAGTCCTGGAGTAGTAAATATCTATGTATTACTTAAAGATGGAGAACTTCCTGAAGAAGAGCTGATAAATCAAGTTGAAGCGGTTTGCAATGACGATAAAATCAGACCATTAACAGATGAAGTTAAAGTATTAGCTCCAGAAACTGTTAATTATCAGGTGAATTTAACATATTGGATTTCTAAAGATGACCAATATCAAGAGGTATCTTTAAAAGAAAAAATAGAGAAAGCTGTTCAAGATTGGATTTTATGGACTAAATCAAGGATTGGTAGAGATATAAATCCATCGGAATTAATTCGTAAAATGGTTGTTGCAGGTGCAAAGCGTGTAGATGTAGTTTCTCCAGTATATACAAAAGTTTTAAATGGCAAATATCAAATTAGTAGTCACAGTGTAGATAGCGTACAAGTAGCTATACTTGAAGGCAAGGCTAATGTAGCATATGGAGGCCTTGAAGATGACTGATTTAAAAGATTATATGGTTTCAGACATATTGCCATCCAGTATTGCTGAAGATGAAAACATAACAGCTATTTCTAAAACTATAGATGAGCAATTAAAGGATATAAATAAAAATATAAAATATGTAATTTTATTAGCTAGGATAGAAGAACAAGAAGATGCTGTATTAGATGAATTAGCCTGGCATTTTCACGTTGACTTTTATCGTGAAGATTTAGATCGAGCAGCTAAAATAAATTTAATAAGAACATCGATATCTGACCATAGATTAAAAGGCACTCCATATGCTGTGAAGAAGGTTTGCACAGATATATTTAAATCAGCTCAAGTTGTAGAAAATTGGGATTATGGTGGCGAACCATATCATTTTAAAGTCAACTTAATTGAAGAGCCGACTACAGATGAAAATAAAATAAATATGTTAATTGATATGATAAATGCTACTAAAAATACACGTAGCTGGTGCGATGAAGTAGGATTTATTACTAAAAAAGATAGCAATATTTATTTTGGCGGTTCTGCTGGCATATTCGATATTGTGGAGATAAATCCTATTGGATATACATTAAAAGATGTAGTTGGAACTACTTATTTTGGTGGAACAATATCAACATTCGATAAAGTGGAAATAAATGCAGTAGTAGATAAATCACTTCAAGACGCAAATATTTCACTTTATTTTAATGGAAAAATATCAACATTTGATAAAGTAGAAATAAATGATGGAGGTTACAATGGCTAATTTACAAGGATATGAATTAACTGTTACAGGTAGAGCTTTATTAGCTAAAGCAGGAACTGGTGCATGTACATTAAATTTTACAAAGGTAAAACTTGGTGCCGATGAAACAAGTTTAAATGATTTAATAAACAAAACAGACTTAGTAGGAACAAATATAAAGCAAATAGATATAGTTGGTTCTAAAGCAAATGAAGCTACATTTACAATAATTGCAACAGTAACTAATAGTGGTATGCAAAACAACTTCTTAATAAGACAAGTAGGGATTTTTGCAAAAGGTGTAGCAGCTACAAATCCAGGAACAGGAGTTACACCTGAAAATATTAGTGAAACTTTGTTTGCCGTAGCATATGATACACAGCCAGATATCATACCAGCAGAAAGTATTACACCATATACAAGACAATTCAATGCCAACATGACTGTAACGAATGTAGAACAATGCTATGTTACATTAACACCTGCTGGTGTGGTTACAGTTCAGGTTTTAAATAATCATAATGATAATTCTGAAGCACACGGAAATTTAATTAAGCGTATATTTGGTTCAGCAAATGCAACAATGGATAGTGTTAAAACTAGTGTTCAGAATTGGTGTAAGGAAAGTATTGCTAGTATTTTTGGTATAGCTAGTGCTACGCAAACGAATGTAAAAAATAAAATATTAGAGTATGCTCAAGAACAGATTAATAGTTGGTTAGAAACATTAGGAATTAGATACAACATCGCTCAAAATGGTTATATTTGCCTAGGTAAATTATTTGGGGACGCAATTATACAGTGGGGATATTGGCGAATAAATAATGGTGGAAGTTTTGATTATAATATAAGTTTTAATACCGCTTGCTATAACGTTAATATTTGGGAAGGTGGAGCTAAATCAAACAAAGTAATGTCTTTTGCTGGTATAAACATGGAACAAACAACAAAAACATTTGTAACGGCATATATTACAGATTTAACAGGTTCATCTAATCCGCAAATTGGTAATGCTTTATGGCTTGCTATAGGTAAATAATCATTTTCCAATAGATATCCAATATGAACGTAATGTATAAATTATAGAAACTAGATTAGTATTTGTATATAAAAAATGTATTTCCGTTAATTTATTTGTAAATGTTCCTATTTGCACAGAAGCAGATTTTCCATCCAAAGCGGATTGTACTAAAGTTGTTAAAGAAATATAACAATCAGATTTAAAAGCAATGGGATATTTTACAATTATATCCGTATCTGTATTGTCCCAAGGTGATGTTCCCCACTGTGGTTGATGAAACACAGTGGGGAACATCATATACATCTGGTTCTAATGGTTTGCAAACAGTATGGATGCCATTAACTTTTAAAATAAGAATAGCATTAGCTAATGTATTAAAAGCAGAACCTGAACCTGCCACATGTAATACGTTTTTTAACACAGAACAAAGTACTAATAGTTTCACAATAATTCATAACATGAACAATGAGAAATATGGCATGTTATGGATTTCATTTGGTTTTATTTAGACAGTGGGGAAAGCAAAGTGGATATACTAATCAAATAGGCAATGGTTTTCCTATAAACTTTTCATCAACAGAAAGTGTTTATACTATAATACCTTCAATTTTAGCTCCAGAATATACAGCTGATATAGGTGTATCGGTGAAATTGTGGTCAGAATCTTGGGTACAGTTTTGGAGGAACGTTACAGACGATAAAAATATTATTTATTGGTTTGCTATAGGTAAATAGTTATTTACTGCCTATATTGAACCATCTTATTCCAGCGTTTAATTTATTATTTATTATCTTTAGCATAAACTGTATAGTGGTCGAACTTTCACTAGAATAATATAATAGCACATCACCTGTATTAGTTTGACCACCAGCTTCATCCAGAATACCAATAGTCAAACTATAACCTGAAGATGATATGTTTTTATCTAATGATACAAGTTTTGAGATAGATATTTCTCCTATACTCAAATACCCCCACTGTTTAATGAAAGGTTGATGTATATGTTGCTTAATAAGGTATATACGAAAATAAAAAAATTATTTAATACAAAAATAGTTATAGAACCTAAAAAAGAGATTGAGTTTAAAAGTAAAATACCTGAGTATACAATGTGGATACTGCCTATAACTTTAAAAGAAGAGGACATATCTAATCAATATCAATGGGGGCAGCTCAGACATGATAAATACTGATATAACGATATAAGATATCGAATTATCTTATACCTGGAGTTTAATGAAAGGTTGATGTATTTAATGAGTTTATTTATAAATACTCAAGATAAAGATAAATTTATAAGAAATGGATTTGAGTATAGTATATCTAATATAAATAATAAGAAATATAATCGTTTAAAATATATAGAATTAGATGATGGATTTGATTATATTAGATTATCTGCTGAATGGGAGAATGGCGAAGAAACTGCACCATTAATAATAGAATCTTATAATGCAACATATGTAACTATACCTAATATAATAATTAATTTAATAAATGAAGGATTACTAAGAAAGGATGAATAAAAAAATGAAGTATTTTATAAGAAGTCCAAATGGTTTTGGATGCATTAAAAAGCTAAAAGGTAATAGGTATAGACCTTATCTTTTTGCTATTACAGTTGATGGAAAACAAAAGCCTGTAGCTTACTTTACTAACTATAAAGATGCATGTGTTTACCGAGCAGAATATATTTTTAAAAATAAACAGTTGGATCATGTACGAGAGGTATATCCAAGTAATAATAAAATACAAGAAATATCTCCGCCGATACTAGCGAAAACACCAATGCCAACGTTTGAAGAAATTTATTTAGAGTGGTTACCACAGCATAAACAACGTAATAATGTAAGCAATAGCACTATTTGTGGATATGCCAATGCATTAAGACATTGCGAAACCATTAAAGATATGCCAATAAACACAATAAAATATAATAACCTGCAAGCTATACTAGACAACATAGGACAAGAAAAGTTATCTTATTCTACCAAGAAAAAAGTAAGAAATTTAATGTCTTTAGTATTTCAATATGCTAGAGCTAGAGATTTAATAGATAAAGATTATATAGATTTATTGGATATAGGAAAAAACAATCCTGTAAGACCGCATAAGCCTTTCAAAGAAAGTGAAATAAATTTATTGTGGGATAATACAAATTCTTCATTTATTGATAAAGTAATTATTCTGCTTTATACAGGCATGAGGGTAAGTGAGCTTTTAAATTTAAAAAAATCTGATGTAAATATAGAAGAACGTTATATGCATATAACTAAATCAAAAACTAAAGCAGGATTGAGATATGTACCAATACACAAAAGGATTTTACCATTAGTAAAAGAAAACCTTAATAATAAAGGGGACTATTTATTATTAAATAGTAATACAGGAAAAAAATATAATTATTCTAGCTTTTGCATTGCATGGCGTAAAGTTATGGAGAAATTTAAATTAAAGCACACTACGCACGATTGTAGGCATACACTAGCTACTAGGCTAGATAATGTAAATGCAAACGAAATAGCAAAACGTAGAATATTAGGACATGCTCAACAAACTGTAACGGAAGGATATACGCATAAAAATTTACAGGAATTGATAAAAACTATAGATTTAATAGAGTAGGAGGATTTTATATATGGCAACAAATGTTAAATATTATTGTATGGGATTTTTAGCAGATGGGACACCGTCTGTTAGAACATTCGCAAGCACAAAAAAGATTGAAGAAAATGATGAAAAATATATAATGGAACTTAAACAGAAAGTAAAAGAAATGTCTAATGAAGAACTTGCTACTGTAGAAATTATAACTGCCGCTGATTATGATTTATACGTAAATGGTGATGGTATAAATACTTATGTACGAGATATGGAAACAGGAAAACCTAAAATATATGTAGCACCCGATCCAACGCAAGAAGAATTAAAGGTCCAAGCTTTAGCTGAATTGGAGAACGAATATAATCTACAAAAAGAAGGCTTTAAAAAGGACTTAGATACTGCAACATTAGCAGGAAATACAGAAGCGGTACAGTCTATACAGCAAGAGTTTATGGAATTTAATAAAGCATATGAAGAAGCCAAAAATAATATTCTTGAAGAAGGAGTTTAGTAAAATGGTATTTTTTGTAAGAAAAGAACGTTGTAAATATTGTGCAGGAGAATTAGTAGATGGTAAATGCACTAATCCTAATTGCATTGCATATCAAGAGATAACAAAAGAAAAAATAAACGAAAATAAAGAAGGTGAAGACAATGCGTAAATTATTATTAGCGTTGTGTTGTGCCTTCTTTTTATCTACAGTAACTGCAAGTGCTAATTCATTACATGATATACAGGATAATATCCAAACAGATAAAGCCCTGCATTTTGCAGCTGGATATATTATTTCGGATCAATTACAACGTAATGCAGGTTGTTCGGCTTTTGAAGCATTTCTTATTACATCTGCTATTGCATGGGGAAAAGAAAAGTTAGTAGATGATAATGTAGATAATAATGACGCTTATGCAACAATGGCTGGTAGTTTATTTTATCAAGTTAAATTTTAAGAGGTAATATATGTATGAGCAAATATTTAGTTTTTTATATTCACTAGTTCCAACAAGATTAGAAATATATATTGGAGGAGGCGTTGCCTTTGTGGGAATTATATTGCAGCACTTTTTTGGAGCATGGAATAATCAAATGGAAGTTTTACTAATTTTTATGGTAGTAGATTATTTAACGGGATTAAGTGCTGCTTTTATACGGAATAATGTTTACTTAGATAGCAGAAAGGGATTTAAAGGTATAATAAAAAAGATTGTTATATTATGCCTAGTTGTTTTGGCCCATCAAATTGATGTATTAATAGGGCAGAACACATTAACAAGAAATGTTGTTCTGTTCTTTTTCATTGGAAATGAAGGCTTAAGTATTTTAGAAAATGCTAGTAATTGTGGTTTGCCAGTTCCTAAAAAATTAAAAGATACTTTGGCTCAATTTACAGAAATAAAGGCAAAAAAATGAGGTGTAACAATGG
>CALVLC010000113.1 GCA_944336335.1 uncultured Bacilli bacterium
GAAGCGATTTGTTCTGGTAAAACTGTAAAAACAGATTCATTTATACTTGTAATAGAGCCATTAATCGTTTCGATATCTCGCGCATGTAGTGATATAGACCTTTCGGTATTCTCCATCCATGCCTTAGTATCGTGTTTATAAGATATGAAATCACCATTACTGTTAAAACCAGTACAAGTACCGTTAAATATCATAGTAGAAACGGCAATGGCATTAGTTGTACTTGTATGAAATATTCCATTACCTTGACCTAATCCCTTCTTACCAATAAGAACTAAAGATGTTCTAGATTGTTCCAATAGTTCAGCATCTGCACCAAAATTATTTAATGCTGTTTGCATGGCTTCAGTAATAGATATTGAATCACAACTGGTAACAATAGCAATGTTATCTCCTGTAATTTTATTTAATTCTGTAACAAAATTTGTTTTAGCTTCTTCTTCAGCATATACATCAAAACTATCTAGGAAAGTTACTTTCATTTGCAAAGTATCTAACTTCCACAAATGTAATCCTCTATTAGCGCCATCAGAACCTCTTTCTACTATCTGTGGAACTCCGTTAAGAGTTACTGCACTTTTTTCTGCACCCCAATGACCACCTTCTGCTACTAATGTAGATGTATCTTCTTTAGCTGGAACGAAAAAGTCTGGAGCATTTACATTACCTTCGTATATACATACCCAATCAACATCAGCAGGATTAGAAGAAGAAGTTCCTTGTGGTGTATTATATAACATTAGCTAATTAGCACGAGAACCACTATGTTGATTAAACACAAAAGTTAATGAATAAATTCTTCCAGATTTTTTAGTAAAAAATCCTAATTCCTATAATGATTGACTATCGTATAAACCAAATTTCTATTCTCCGCCAACATCTCCTGATAATATTGCCGTATATTGTTTGCCAACAGTTAATTCTTTTGAAGTGTAAATTCTTTTAATATTATAAGTGGTAACATTTGATAAATTATACCTACCATTAAGAACTAAATTGTTTTCGCTAAAGTTTTTTAAGTCTTCAGATGAAGGTGTCCAACCTGTAGCAGTAGTACCTAATTCACATTTAGCATCTTTAAAATATACAACAGCTTCTGTACCTGTCGTATAAATTACATAGCTATCTTTATTATTGTTTAACACCTAAGTATTATTAACACGTACCCATTTGTTGATTTCAGTTATTTGAATTCTATTAGTTTCCATTCCCTAAATACCAACAGTAATAGTACATGGTGCAGTAGCATAAACATCTATAGAATTAGTGATAGTACCTTCATTAGGAATTAATCTAGCATTTGCTGTTGGTGCTGTATATATACCTCTATAAGAACCAGTAGCTTTTAAGCAAGTATATCCATCAAACTCTACGATTGTCGCAGCATAATTAACTTGCCAACCGTCTAAATTATCTAATTTAGAATTTATCAATAAATTAGTAATTCCTAAATCTCCAGCAGCATTGTCTTTTACATATTCTTCAGTAGTCTAACCATTTTCAAGTATTACTTTACCTCTAACAGTTAATAATCCTTGTCCATTATTAGCTGTTGGGTCATACTTAACAAAAGTATGTTCATCTTTGGCTCCGATATATGCACGACCAAATACATTAAAATATGCTTGATTCTAAGTTTGGTCTCTATCATAAGCCATTTCAATTACTACTTTATCAGCTGTAGTATAATCGTTAATACCTTGAAATAATGATATTGCTGGAGCATTGTTAGCATAGGTTGTAATATCTATAACGTTCTATCTTTTAGAATCGTTTTTATTACCGTACATAACTAACGCATCTCCTGCTTGAGGTCCTGCATTTGATAACGGGTCTTTATCAGTCTATGATAAATCTATATAGCCTCCTATTGAATTACTACCAGTTCCTAATACCAAACCCCAATAATAACGATTGCTTATGTTTTCATAAATACCTGCACCGTTGATATTGAATGTTTGTATCTTAGCTAAGTCTCCAGCTTGAAAATCTGTGGTAATTGCTTCTTCTTTATCCTCATCTACATTGCGATAATAACATCTCCATACTGTTTGACTTTCCCCATTATAAATGGCAGATACTTCATCGACTCTAATAATAGTATTATTAGCTGGAGATACAACTAAGCTACCACCGATAGACGTTACTTTTTTAATTTCAAGCTCATTAAACAATGCCGTCTTTCTAACACACAATGAGTCTATTTCTAAATACGAATTGTTAGAACTATCTATACTATATAAGAAACCGCTACCTAAAGTAGTACCTTGTGTCATTTTAGTAGACTAAATGCCGTCAACAATTATTTTAGCGCCATTTTTGAAAGTAAGCGTACCTTCTACATCGTCTGGATTTTTAGAACTTACCCAATCTTCAATAGTTCTTGCTGCTGAATATACATTTTCATTCGTTGGTAAAGTATCATCTCCAATACCAATTACATATATGTCTGAACTTCCACCACCTCCTTCACCAGGTTCAAGTCCTACTTCATCGTATTGAGCGTTTTTCCACTTTCCAGTTTTATCATAAACAAGTATATCATTCTCTGCAGGATATGCTACATTTACATCAAATAAACGAGATAAATATTTAGTTCTTTCTACTTTAGTATCTACAGTAGCAATAGAATCTGCAAGAGAATCAGTCTTTGTTTGTAATTGCTATACGTGGTCAACTAGCTCATTAAATTGGTCTTCCGTCATCTGTTTATCCTTTGAATTGTTAAATCTAATTTATGTTTATCTTCTTCAGATAACGTTAAATTATCTTTTATGTATCTACAAAAGTAAGTACATATATAGTTTAATAGTTTTTCATCATTAAAATTTATATTACGCTTTAATTCTAAATTTAAGCATAATCCGTTTTTAAAAAACATTATATCATTCATAAACTACATACTCCATTACTACAAGTTTTACACACATTGTTATCTATACAAGACTAAGTACATGAATTAGATATGTTTAATATACGATTTAAATCATTATATGATTTTACAGCATCTTCTATTTTATCCAATTCATAAGCCTGTTGAATTAAAATATATCTAAATAAAGCTGATGCTATACGAGTTTTTTGTAATTTATCAATACACGTATTACAAAAAGTTGTCAGTAAACTAAATAATTTTTCATTTATTTTAGTTATGTCGTAAGCTAAATAATGCGAATCGGTAGATTCTTTAATCGTTACAATTACTTCGTTTACTTCTAATTCAGATATATCTATTTTAATTACTTGTTTATCACTAATAGTTTCTTTAGTGTAACCACCACTTTTTACTACTTTACAGTGTTTATCTTCTGCAGTTTCATGAATATTATCTACATTTGATAATCTATCAATATAAAATATTACAGAAGGACTAATAACTTCAGTATTACTTGTTTCAATATATAATATATTATTATTAATATAACATTTATATTTTCTAACCATAACTTTAATAAATTAAAAAAGGCGAGACCGAGGATTAATCCCCAACCTCGCCTAGCAGTTTATAAAGAAACTATATTATTATGCTACTTCTTCACCAGAAATAAAGCTCTTCAAATTCTTATAGAACTGTGAAGCTGACAAAGAACCAGCTTTAACATAAAGCTCAGTAGTCAACGGAGTAGATTTAACATACTGATTATCAGGACTTAAATAATCGTTATCGTTTTCAATAGTCAAATAATCATAAGTTTCACCTTCTTTAACTACATGTTTCTGAATAATCATCGGATAAGCATCAATGAAGATATGACCTTTATAACCAGCGTTATATTTTTCACGGTCACGTACTTGCTTCCAATAACCTTTACCAGGAGTACCTTGTGTTTTAGTAATTGTAGCACCTGTAACAGTTGTAGGAACATTTGACAGCAATGCACCAGGAATAGTATAATAAAATACTGCTTCCATACTTACTGTAGAATAATCATTAATAGAGTACAAACCTTCATTATCATCTTTTTCCAAAGCTGTTAATGTGATACTCTTATTAGTATCTGTTGCAGAAGCTGTAACACGACGACCAGGATGGTTATTGATTATTTTAACAAATTCATTTACCAAATCCGAAGCTGTAGTAGTTTCTGCAATAGCTTCGTACGTGTGCGTAAACTGACCAACGTGTTCGTAAATATCTTTATAGATAATACGAATTACATAACGATGACCAATAACTAGCGCAGCGTTAGTTAAATCAATTTTAATCGTATCTTGCGTTGGTGCAACATAAGTTTGAAGAACACAATTTACTTTCTTATTCTTCTGGATTTTGTTAGAAAACTCAATTTGTTTCTTATCTTCCAAAGCACCTGTTGATGGATTAACTACTTTCATAGTACCTTTACAAACACCGATATAAACGGCATTTGCTGCAATAGCTGCTTCACCATCTGTGATTACGTTTTTATTTTCGTCAAACAATGCTACTTGACCTTCAGTCAAAGCTTCATTAGTTGAATATGATGCGGGACAAGCTGCATTAGCAACGAGAACTGTATCAACTCTTGTTATCATTTAAATTTTAATTTATTAAAGTTAGACTTTGCGCTAGTCTTACGCTCGTTTCCTACTTTCCTTATTTCAGATTTCCACGTACTTAAAGCGCCTTATTTAAATTATTCCATCGTATTTACTTCGTTGGAATATGAATTGTATCTTTGATTTCCTTTATTTTCAATATACATCTGTGCTGCTAATTTTACTATTTCTGAATGTGTATGCTAAGGCATGGATGTATATTCGATAAAAGGATTTTTGTGAATATTTATTTTAATAGGTCTTTTTAAATAAGTTAAAATATATTCACTTACTTTATACTGACCATCAGTATATAAGATTATGTTTTCGCCTTGAATTAATTTTAAAGGTCTTGCAAAACAATATTTTAATCTATATTCTGATAAAGAATTCTATTTATCTCTATCTATTGTTTCTATTGTTGATTCTAAAGTATCTGTATATTTTATAACGTATTGACCTCTAGAATCTTTTTCCCAACAATCATTATCACCATTTGGTTGTATTCCAGCAGTATCTCCTAATAACATTATATAATCACTAGGTAAAGTAACTGAATATGTTTTGTTATCGGTACTAGTAGGTGATAAAGTTGTTTTACTTACCAGTGTTCTTAAATCATCAATACGTTTTTGATTCTGTTCAAAACCAAATTGTTTAAAATTTATACCAGAATATCTAGTTTTATAAAATTTTTCTAAACCTTGATTTAACCACCATTCTGTTTCAGTAGATGTTGGCTTATTAAGAACATCATCAAATTGATTGATTTCTCTTTCAAATGCTTCTTGAAACTAAATACCTGTCATAATTACTATTGATTATTTGATGGTTTTACACTTAATCTATATTTAGCTTCAGTAATAAACATGTTTACAGCCTACTCAATTACTTCTGTACATATACTTTCTGGCATATCCTTGTATTCAACTGTAGCATTATCTTCAGTTAATTTAAGACTTTCTGGTTTACGAATATAATATAAATTTATATCTTTTACAGATGTATGATTATCTGTAATTAATTCTATTTTATCATCTCGTAATACTACGAAAGGATTTGGTATGATAGGGGAATTATAAAATGAAGGTATTACTTTCTATATATCATTTTCTTTTAATGTTATATTTGGCGTAACATATACTTCATTTTCTTGATTAATATACTATTTAGTCAAACTACTATCAGACCGAACATATAACAAATAATCTTCTGGTAATGAAAAACTATCTATATTTTCTTCAGTAGAATCAGGAACAATCGTATCTTTCGTTAATAGTCTTTTATAAATATCAGAATGTATTTTTTGAACCTGTGTATTAGATTCTATCTAATCTGTAATTCCTAAATTCTATTTTATATATCTTATAAAAGATGCATATATAAACTAAAAGATTGCATCAGAAGTAATTTTATTTTCAGCTACTAATGTAGGGTCAATTAACTATATAGTTCTTTCAAAGAATATTTGCATATCTCTTCTAGTCATATCATTCCTCCTATGCTATTAAACTACTTTTAGTTTGTATTCTCTATGATTCAATATTTTCTAAAGCTAATTGTACTGCTCTGTTTACTACTTCATACCAAGTCTAATCTGGTAATTCACTCAAAGCTAAATCTGATGGAAGATTTGTAACTAAACAAGGATGTTTAATATAAGTTAAATCCAATGTATAAGTATCACCCTGCATACTTACTGGGTCATAATAAATAATTAAATTATTATTTTCTATAACACCAACAGGATTATCTATCCATGGTAAATTACTATCTGTTTTTATAAAATTTTTGATTTGAGTATGGTCTAATAATTTAACAGTAGCACTATGATTAACGCCATCTTTAGTCCAATGAAATACAGATGATACATAAAACATTCTGCCACGATTATTATTTTCTCTATTTAGTAGATTTTGTAAACTAGCGGCATTAGTAGAAGAATCTTTAATAAGAGACAAATTTTTATCAGTCCTAACGAGTCTTTCAAAATCTGCCATTCGTTTTATATCTCCTTCAAATTTTACTTGATTTGAAGTACCTCCAGTAAATTTCTGCATTAATAGATTATAATAACCTTTATTAATCCAGTAATCTATTTCTGAGTCTATAAAAGAAGGACATCCTCCATAAGATACACTCATAGAGTTTTTATCTAATTCTACTTTAAAGGCTGTATGTAATTCGTCTCTATTCATGATTATTTAGATTCAATTTCGCCTTTTATGGCTAATAAAATATCTTGATTCTTTTTATCTTTTAAATAAGTAATAACATCGTCAATACCATTACCAATAACATCTGTACCAAAGTAATATGTACTTCTATTCTTTCTTAAGATGTTTTTACTTAATGCTTCTTCGACGATAAATGCATATTCTTTATCAGCATTTTCTACCCAAATACGCATAAATTTAGCAGGGTCTTTTTCAATGTTTTCATTCAATCTTGCCTCTACTACTTCATTAGATAGATTATCTGATTTAACCCCAAACAAACGTAAACATTTACGCATATCATTAAGAGTCATCTTATCAAATGCTCTATATGCTTCACGTTTAGTCTTATTAGCAGCATTAGCTTTAGTTGCTTCAAGGTCTTTATCAATAATTACATAATCGGTTCTTGGAGTTATCTTAGCAATACCGTCTGCTACAAATTTATTATTCTTTAAGAATAAATATTGTAATTCTCCTTCAGGAGTATCTGTATTAATAATTACATCTTTCTTACCTACTTTAATTGCATAGGTATCCCAAAAAGGACTATTTGGGTCTAATGTACCAGCAGGATAACGAAGTTTCTCTTCCAGTTCTCTTGCTTTCTCTGGAGTTAATCCAGTATATCTTGCACCTGAACGAGTCCAATAAGAAGATACATAATCAAAACAATTATTCCATTTTAAAAGACCTGTCCAAGGGTTTTGTTTTGTTAATCTAACGATTACTTCCATAATATAAATTAGTTTAATCCAGTTAGAAGTGGAAGTCGCATAAAATGCGACAACCACTAATTTTTAATTTATCTGTTCAATTACTCAGCTACCATGATAAGTTCTCCACACGCACGAGGGTCTTTCAACATTATCCCCATTTCTCCGAGGAAATGTACTGCATAACCGTCCTTAGCGTTACTACGAACTTCAGTATTAGAATGAGCGTATCCTGCAGGAGTTACAGAACCAGCTGTACACCAGTTAACGAACTCACGGTCTTTACGAACAACTTTAACAATGTTAGCTTCACCATCACGGCGACCAAGGTCAAGGAAAGTGATACGATATGATTCCAACGGTTTACCTGTTACAGGATGTAACTGACGATTGTAAACAGTATTGTCATACAACGGGAAATACTTCAATGTCAATTCGATACCGTTAGTCATCTTATAAGTCTTGAACTGACCACCAAAAGTAAGGTTTTCACCAGAACCTGATACAAATACTGTATCGACTAAGTTCATATTAGCAACCTTTTCTTTGATTACACGGTCAAATTCACGCATACCCATTTCACCAGTAAATGCAACAAACTTACGTTCGTTAGTACCAAGAATATTGTAAGACAAGTCAAACAAGAAGTCTTCCAACAATTCTGCTGTCAAACGAGTATAATAACGTCTGTTAGACGGAGCAATTTGTTCCAACAAACCTGCACCAATATAAACAGGACGTCCGTTTTTACCTTTCAAGTTGCAAGAACCATCGCGATTAACGTTGCTTACATTATAAACTAATGCACGTTCAATGCGCTTATACCATTCACGCATAGCAACCCATTCCTGGAATGTAGACCACAGATAAGAAGTTTTACCAGTCTTTGGGTCTTTCAAAGCTACAGCCATTACAGTAGAATATGCTGAACCAGTAATATCATAAGATAGACGTACTGTCGTAAGATAGTTACGCATTTTAAAATGAGTATTGTAATTCAGAATATCTGCCTCTTCACTATATTCTTCATATGCTGAAGCAAGACGTGATACCTAACAACCAGCTTTTAAGACAGACGGGTCAATATATGAAGCAGGATTACCGTTTGATACAAAGACTGTATATACATACAAATTGCCATCTTGATACGGAGCATCAGCTACACGAACCTGTGATTTGTCGTCCAATTCTAATGTTGCACCAGGACCAAACCAGTTATCTTCCCAAATATGTTCATTGCGATTCGTTACTTCGCAACCGAGCTTTTAACTCTGCTCTCAGTTTCCTGAGAAGTTCAGACTATATCTTCACCCTTTCGGGGTTTCGCATTTCAGCTCACTTGAGCTTACGAGCACGTCTGCTCTAGTCGTTGAACTTTCAAATCTACTGAATCAATTCTAAGATTTTTTAATATTCCTGTTTTAACATATTCTCCAGTATTAACATGTTTTTTAAGTGCTGTAATACTAGAATCTTTAAAACCAAAATGTTTTGCGACATTTTTAATTCCGATTATTGTAAATGTTTTTCCGTTATATATATTCGTAAACATATATGCTTTTCTATTTGGTTTATCCGATTTAAATCTGTTTGCTATTTTTGAATATAACATATTATCATCATGCGAAACCCATTCAAGATTTTCTAGATTATTATTAGTTCTATCAAAATCTTTATGATTTATTTCGGATAAATTATTTGGATTATCTAAATAAGTCATTGCGACTAATTTATGCACTCTGTAGTAATATGCTTTTCCGTTAGCACGTAACGCTACTTTTAAATATCCATCTTTTGTTTTAGAAGGATTTAAAAATTTATGACTTATGTGTGAATAAACCTTTCCTTCTTTACTTATAGCATACATTCCTTCATAACCAGGAATATCTTTTAACTCAGTAATTTGCTTAGCTGCTGATTGTCCATTTTCATTATTTTTCATAATTCTATAAATTTATTATTACACTACGGTATAAAAGTCTTTAGGAGTTTCCAGCAATTAACGAAATGTTTCAATGAAAGTTTCCTTTCAAGGGACCAGAATTTGTTAGAAACAAATTATGTTTAGCCACAATTGAATAGGACTATTGTTCAAACCAGCAGTAGTTGTATCATCAATAGCTGCACCATTCCATTTAGCATCACGAATTGTAACAGCACGGTCTTGGTCTATCATTACACCCCATTCAAATGAAGGTTGGTCAATTACCAATACGTTGCCAAGACCACCAGTCAACATATCCAAAGATGTAGAATAACCTTCATCTCTGGTACCAAATACATAAGAAAGGATTGTTGATACCTCATAAGGTCTCTGTTGTGAAGCGATTGAAATTTTATTGGTATCAATCAAATCGCTAAACCATTTTCCCTTATATAATTGTAGATTATTAAGAATACTATTATCCATATTATCTTATAAAATATTTCAATATTGAATTAGTTTTTATTAAGATATACGCAATCTTTTAGTAAAACTATCCCATATTGTGTCATCTGTATTATCCCTATTTACAGATTTAGTTTTAGAATTGATTGAACTGCTTCTTAGACTATTTTTAAATTTGTTTATAGCCGAGTTATTACCTTCTCTTTTAGCTGCCTCAATTAATTTGTCTGCATTCATGGTGAAGTAAGCTGATTCAATCAAATTCTTTACACCACCTTTAGCATAGTCTTTCTGGTATTTTGTTTTACCGTCTGAGTCTGGCTTTAGTATATAATCAATCAAAATTCTTTTATCTTTTTCTGGGATTGCTATTCCGCGTATATTTTTTAAATTCTTTATTTCGTCGACAACGTTGTTATAAAATTGCAGTTGTCTTTGCTGATATTGCTTGTAGGCTTTTTCCTATTCAGCCAATAGCTATTGTTTTTGTTGCTCTTTAATCTCTTTTAAATCTTCTAAAGCATCGTTTGCTTCATCTTCTAGAAGACCTGCATCAGCATATCGCTCAATTTGTTTTTCTATTTTTTTATCGGAAAAACCTTTTGACTTAAGTAATTGTTTAACTACTAATTTTTGATTAGCTTCATCATCTAAATCGATATTATCAAAATTTAATTCTGTCTCAATAGTAAGGTATTTCGATAAATCACCACCTTGCTTAACAAAGTTATCCAGCGCTTCCATCTCATCTGAAGCATATTCTGGTTTACTTTCTTCTTCGATTATCTTACTAAAATAATCAATTAAAGATTCAACATCTTTCGGTTTTTCTTCATCAGTAACATCTTCCCAACCTAATTTCTCAGCAATAGCATCATAGAAATTAGTAACCATTTCTTGTTCAGGTTCTGTTACAAGTTCTTCTTCTGTAGTTTCATCTTTACGAGGTCTACCTGGTTTTCTTTTAATTTCTTCTTCCTCTTCTTCAGATTCAATATTTTCTATAGTCTATTCTTCTTTCTATTTCTCTTCTTCAGAATCAGTGTTTATTGCTTTATCTTTTTTCATTTTAGCAATAACAGGGTCTTCAATCTTATCATCTTCTTCTTTTTCGTCATTGATAATATTTTTTAAATTATCTATTTCTGATTCTGTTTCTGTTTTAGGGATGAACGAATCAAAGATTGCCTCAAATCCACCTAAAACGTTTTTAGTTTCTTTTTCCATAATTAATATATTAATTAGATTTATTTTCTTCTTGTTCTGTAGTTAAATATAATGTTGCACCAGTAGTGCTAAGTAAAGGAATTTTATTAAACCATTTTGTATACTATCCAGGACTTTTAAACTGTAAATAAGCTGCCTTTACCGCATTCATTTGTGACGGTAATAATTTTATAGCTTCTTTTATCTTTCTAGTTGTTACTTTTTCTCCAAGATTATTTATTAACCCTCTATCATACATAAACTATCTTAAAGTATTCATATATGATTTTTGTTCCGTGCCTTTTCTAAAGTAATCCGTATTCTTTGGCATCAGTGAATTATCGTTTTTAGATAAATCTTTCTTCAGTTCTTTTAACATTTCGTTGTTAAAATCAGGATTACTGTTCTAAGCAAGATTGAAATCTACGTAGTGACTAAGTTCGTGACGAGTTGTAGGATTATCAATTAAATCTAAATAAGGGTTTATATTATAATCAAAATCTAATAATGATGCGGCTTTTCCTGTTTGTATATAACGTTTTATTGCATCTTCTTTTGCTGCCATTTCAGCTTTAGCATCTATATCTTTTGCACGTGGTTCTGGTAATCCTAAATAATTGTTTTCATAAGTATCTAAGACATCTTTATATGCTTGAGTATAATCATCGCCATAAGTGCGTTTAATAGCTTCAGCTCTTTCCCAGTATTGAGGATTAGTATACAAATCTTCAATTATTTGGTTTCTTTGGTTTATAGCATCTTGATAAATTTGTGCATTTAAACCATTTGGAGTTAATTTTTTCTTTTTCTAATTATCGAAAAATTCAGTAAGTTTATTTTCAAAATATTTAGGATTCACTTCAGGTATTTTATGCCAAACTCTTTTAACAGCTTTAACCAGAGGCTTTGGAGCTAATGCCGTTGCACCAATTAAACCAGCTGTAAGATAGTCTCCATTAATAACAGAATTGTATGCATCGTATGCTGTAGTAACATTTCCTATTGGAGTAAAATCCGATACTGTTTGAATATCAAATACAGGAGATATCCCACCTGACATTCTACGCATCTAAAACATTCTTTGATTTAACGCAGCTTGTTGTTCTGGTGTTAATTCGGAATTGGCTTGAAACTGAATGCCTTCTTTATCTGTACCTTCATCATATTTATTTGCTCTCCATTCCCAGTAAGAGAGCTAGGGATTTGATTCCCTAGCCTTCTTAAATGAATCCATCCGCTATCTAAAATCATCTCTTGTCATATTCTATTCTATTTGATATTAAATTAGCAGCAACATTCATCATAAAATCGTTCATATTAGCTTCTGGAGAGTCTAATCTTATTGATAGTTTTATAAGCATTTCATATATTGCTTCTAACAATTCTCTATCACTCATTCTTTGTAACTCCATATCCTAATATATTTTAACCATGAATAATGTTTTCTATTTTTGGTATATTCAAAATCATACTGATTATTATATGCTTCTTCTTCAAGACTTATATCGTGATATTTTGTATTCTATTTATCAAACAGTCTTAAAATCCAAATAATACAATATTCTAAAATATACCAAATGTAGAAGAATATCCAAAGCATTTCCTACATTTGTTTTAAATGTATTTTTTCATGATTATATTCAACATTGGTTATTTTACTTTTATCTCTGGTAAAAATTAAACCAAATAGATTTATATATTTATATCCTTTAAAAGGTATAAACTTGTTTTGAATTACTTTCATGATTTCTTACTTTCTTGATAAATTCCACTCATAAAACGTTATTTATGTCTTATTTCTTGCGGCTTCAGCATTAGTCTTATTTTTAATCGCTGTCTTAGCTTTTAACTGTTCTCTCTACATGGCAGCTTTGTCAGACATGCGTTGAAGTTCAGTTTCATGCTTCATACGTTCTTTTTCAAGTTGAATCTTTTTATTTTCTATTTCTTTTTTATTTTCAGATTCACGCATTTTAGCATTAAATTCAAATTGCTTAGATGCTTCATCAGATAATTGTTTACGTTCTTTCAATGCTTGGTCTGCTATTTCCATTGGGTCTGGAATACCGTTTTGATTCTAATCCATATCTATAGTATTTCTATAAGCATTGATTTCTGCAACGGTTATCTTAGTCTGAGCATCAGTATCAATCTTATATTTTTCCAAATCCATTTCAGCTTCTTTGAGCATAAGTTCTTCTTCTTTAACTCTATTTTGTTCTTCAACAAGTCTTTGTTGAGCTTCTTGTTCTTGTTGCTGTTGCTGCTGCATTTGTTCCATACGTTTTTGCTCAATTTCTTCAAGTCTATTTTTAATCATTGTAATATTATCCATTGTAATAATTTCAGCAACATCTAATAGACTTGCTCCATTTTGCATAGCAGGTTGAAGTAGCTGTTTAAGCATATCTATATCTTGTCTATTCTTCGTACTATCTTCGACAAAGATATCAAAATCAGAATAGAAGAATTGGTCAGATAAAGTTAAGAATGCTCTAGTAGCATCATCTAAAATATAATTAAGACATGTTTTATTATCTTTCCATGCTACTTTAGTAGTATCTAGAAGCATAGTTAATACTTCTTGTTTTACTTGATTGTGTATCCAAAACCAAGGTTCTGTAATATGATAAGACTATGTGATAGCTTGATTAACATTACCTACTAATTCACTTGCTGCAACAGAACCCTATCTTTGAGGAGTGATACCAGTTAATCTTGCAACCATATCTTCAATTTTTGCCATAAGATTAACATATTGGTCTATTACATTAGCCATACTTAAATCCCATGCTTGAAATTGATTAAATTGTGCTGGTTTACCTCCTTCACGTCCTGGAATATCCCAACCTTCTTCATAAGGGTTAATAAATGCTACGCCAAGTGCCCCTAAATAATGCATCCATTTGTTAACATCTATCCCCATTGATTTAGGAATTTGTGTAACATCTATTACAGGTACTTTACCTTTATCTCTAGACATAGCTAATTCGAGACGATACCACACTACAATGTACATGTATTGTAACGGTTTCATCATACTTACTAAAGACCTTGGTTTGCTATTAGTATTATTATATACTACTCCAGTATAAGGTAATCTTTGTGAATTAGGATTATCTGTTGATATATGCTGATATTCTAATGGTTGTATTCCTATATACAAATCATCGCCAATTCTATATCCTTCCCATACTTCAACAATCCATCTCCAAGTAACATCAATTTCTTGTCCCGTTACTTTATAATCTTCATCTACTTGAAATTCTTCAACTTCTCCTGTTTCAAAATTAGCGATAGTTACAAATCCAATTTTCTTAAACGATTTCCAACACGCATGATAGACTACTATCTAGTCTGTATCAAATGGGTTATCGGTAAATCTATTAAATCTATGTGTTTTAATTCGATTGTAATCCATTTCTGATTTACCAATTTGTGGAGACATTCCTGCGCCTGGTTTTTCGTCAATCATCTCAAGTAATTCATTCAATTGCTTTTCAGACATTTTATCATAGAATCTATCGTATATTTCAGATGCAGACATAATCATCTTACGACAACACCACGTAGCATCGTGAATAAATTCCAAATCAACAGAATGTTCATAATCAAAATACATTGGATTTACTCGTTCAACAATCGGTTGTCCGTTAAGTATTCCAACATAATATACTTCTTCTCCACCTATTAGAGCATCTTTCCAACCTTTATAAAATTCATGTGGAAGATTTAATTTACGTTTTAAGTATAGTAAAGAATTATAAGCAGTCTGTTCAGCAATATCTTTATAATCTTTCTAAATATATTTTTGAATTGCTTCAGGAGTCATTATTTCACCATTCTATAATGCTTCTTGGTATCTTACTTGTTGTTCAGGACTTAATTTTGAAGTAATCGTAGCCATTACATAATCAATAAGTAATTGCTTTGCTTTTTCCTATAATTCTCCAGCAGCATCATCTGTAGTACGACACACCTAAAAATTAAATGAACGTTTTGTTTCTTCGCCTAATAACTAATCTACATAAGGTTTTATAATATTATAATCTTGTGCAGTAGCTGGAAATCCATCCTACTATTTAAAAGGATTAGTTACATATTTTAAATCACGTTCATTATATATGCTATTATATAAATCATAGTATGTCTACATTTCAGTAGCACGTGCACTATTAAAACCACCGTAACCTGTGTTACCTTGTCCTGCAATATAATCAACACATTGTTCTTTCCACGCTTGTGTTTTCTATCGCATAGATAATTTTTGAGGTGGAAATGATTTTAAATCTTTCATAATTAATTTGTAAATGTATATACATTATTATCCCAATTAATCTTTGGTTCATCATCATTGAACCAATCTTGCGCAAATATTGGTCCTTCAAAGAGTAATCGGGACTTGTTTGATTTTTCTTTTTCTTTGACAACTATATTAAATAATTGCTCACGATATATCATTACTTGCATAAACGCCATCACGCGGTCCGTATTAATAATATCATTATAAGCAATTAATTCTTCCAACAATGGTTCTGATAGTATATTGTATAAGTTCTTCTTACCATCTGCGTTAATATCATTTAACCAATCTTTTATTAGACCTTCACCCCATGTTTTTATTTGTTTATTCATGTGGCAACCTTTTTTACGTTGTACTTTTGAATTACCAACAATATCATTAATTATATCAGGTTGGTCGGCTAATAAGTAATCACAGTGTTTGTTAGTAAAATAAACAAATAAACCTTTATTTTGATTTTCATACATCGCTCTAGCATTATAATAAATCAAGAGCTTACGCACGTTTTCATAAAAATCTTCAGCAGTATTAGGTCTACCTGTATATTCAGCTACTATTATATCTGAATATGATTCGATATTCTATATTCGTTTGTATATTATACAAGAACCTAAAGAATTAGTACCAGACTAATCATAATCATAAGAGTCTATTCCTGCAATATATAAACCAATAGGAGCATCTTTCATCGGATGTTCCCATATAACTATTGAACCAGTTGGGTCATCGTCTTTATTCAAAGGATAATGTGTTATATCTCCTTGTTTCTTGATTATCCAACTTAAATTACCATCTGAAGTTTGTATCAAATCTCCAACCTATTTGTGATTCTATAGCTGTTTATTTGTACGTATTCTTGCTAATTGTTCTTGTAATTCTTTCTTTGGAAATATATTACCACCAAACTCTAACATTGCTTCTGCTGGGGTTATAGGACGTTCAGCAACATATCTATCTACTGCTACAGTATTTGTAGCATTCTCTAATACTTTTTTTCGTTGTTCTAGTATATATTTGATAGAAGCTCCTTTTAAAGTATTACCATCTTTATCCATATATAATCGATTTCCTTCGTTATCCCTAATATCCATATTAGAATATTGCGGAGCAAAGAAACCACATTTTTGTGTGACAGCGTTTTCATCCCAAATATTATCCAATTCCAAACAATTATAACCTTCTGGATGATAAAACATATCTTTTAAAGTAGCAAATTTACTATCATCGTCACCTCCCGTACCCCATACAATCATCGGAGCAAACGCTATACCATCTACTTCTACAGAAGGTCTAGCGATTTGCCAAGCTGCAGCAAGTTCTGGCATCGAACCGCCTTCTTCAAACAAAATTAACGATGCTTTCTTACCACGAACAACATGAGGATTATCTTTTAAAGTAACCCCTTGTATCTCTGACTTATAACCTAATTCTATTTCATTACCATATTCATCTTTAGTAAAGAAACCAGCACGTTTACGCATTGCTGTATTTATAGAACGTTTTTTACCCCAAGCTGTATTTTTATCTATAAAGTTCATATAATCCCAGGCTTTGGTAAGAATTCCATCTTCAGTAAGGAATTGTTTATTTCCAGCGTATACAAAACTTTTAGAATTTGGTATTAAATAATAATTTCTACAAAGCATTGAACCACCTTTATATGAATATCCGCGTCTTCGTGCTTTTAACACACACAAATGCTTACCCTATTGTTCTGCTTCGTGTACAGCATTGAAATAATAATAGTCATAATCCCAAAAGTCAGGAAATTCTACTTCGTTTACTCTTTTTAATTTACCATTTACTATTTTATTTACTATTCTTGAGATTGGACAGAAATTTAAATAAAAATAGTTATACCCACTGATATAATCACCATCATCAGCAGTATAACCATCGAGGCATCTTCTTTTCTACTCATCCCAGTATGCGTAGTATTCACTGGTGTTAGATGCAAAATTACAGTATTTACCTGTCTACTAAAAAGTAATAGCAGGCTATCTGAATTTATTACTGTCTATTATCTTTTTATTAAAATCTACCATTTTATTGCGCGCTTATTAAAAAACTCCCAACCAATAAAGGAAGGAAGTTTTTATGGTTATTTATTTTTTAAATATATTTACACGATGAAAGTTTTGATAACTTTTAAAAAAATAAGCCACCCTTTTAGGGGTGGCGAGCCTTAGTATTTTCCACCTAAGGGCGTGGTTCCACAGGTTGGACTTGAACCAACATCACTGTCTGCAGAGGACGTGACTTACTTAGTCGACTGTGGATATAGAATATGTTGATTAAGATTTTTATATTATGAGAAAACTTTTTTCAAAAAATTTATGTTTTCGTCGCGGTGGTAGGAGTCAAACCCACCCGGTCGGCTTCAGAAGCCACACTGTTTTAGAGACAGTCCATGCAATCGTACATCACACCGCGTAATCGGGGTTCTTTAAAGACTATCCCCTAAAGTCTAGAGAAATTTAAATAATCTTTTTATGAGTAAAATACGGTTTATGTTAACCGAAAATTCGTTTAATCCATGGTTTCTTTTCTTGCTTCAGTTGTTTACGAGCATTTAAATCAGCTTCAATAGCAATCAATACATCATGTCCTGTAAGACAATTTGTTAAATCTAAGATATATCTTTCGTTCTTTTTCATAGTTTCTTTATTTTAATCTGTAAAACGCGATAATAAAGTAAGGTAATAATTTATTGTATTATCTATCCAATTCGTACGCATTTACTTGAACATTACCACGTACTTTAGTATTATCTAATTCTTCAGCTTTAACAGCTTTCTCAAGGAAATCTAATGTTTGATAAGTTCCTTTTACTTTTTCCATACCAGCTAATAACACTTGAATCTTTTTTTCATCAAGTTCTTCTTCTAATGAGCTTTCGTAATAATCACTAATTGTATCAATCTTATTACGCATCGCATCAAGCATTTTTAAAGTACGAGTATAACTTATATTTTTATATTCATCTCTACATGCCTGCTCTTCAGGAGTAAGAGTATAATTAACATCGCCTAATACGCTTTGCTTTAATGTTTCTTCTCTTACTTCTTTCGCCATACTTTTAACATATGGACTATTCCAATAATCACAAAGTATAATAAAAGTAAGTATGTTATTCGCATGAGTTTTATCTTTAGTAGATTCCCAATATTTTTTAAACGGTGGTAAAGCTAACATATCTGCGTGTATTATAACTTTACCACCAAGTAAATCAAATAGTTTCATTAGCAACAAGCAATATCACTGCAACATTTATCTTCGCACTCTGCGTATTGTTTTAATCGTTGTGCGTCTTGAAATTCAATACGACGTTTATAATAATCTTTTAATTTTTCATCTTTTATTATAAATACTTCTCGTGAAATATTATCCATTGTTCTATCTATAGGATACATAGACAGTATAATATCGCCAGCATTTACTTCTAGGTCGTTGAGTACGCCGTTTTCTTTAACAATCCATAACCAATCTATTCCAAAAGATTGATTCTCTTGCGTTGTAATATCTTGAGTTTCAGTATTAAACTTAATAAGATTACTATTAGTTGTTACAATATATTTAATCATAGTTTCTTTATTTATTGTTTATTAATTTTGCATATTCTTCTGTGTAGTATTCCAATCTTCTTTCAGCTTCATGCCAGCTACACTCATAATTTTTATAATCTGGATATTGTCTATAATTATATATTACCATTTGGTAATGTTTAATTAATTCTAACAATTCATTTCGTTGTTCTTCGTTACTCATTATCTAAATCTTTTTCTTCTATGGCAATTCCTTTACCGTGATGAAATCCCCAACTTAAAAACATTGCATTACAAAATACGTGGTCAATATGTGGTAATCCTGATTCAGGGTCATTTAATTCACCTTTGTCTATCGCTGCAAGATGTCTTAATAATGCTCCTTTATATCTATTCCAGAAATTATCTAGTCCTTGCCAACTATTATCTGAGTATTTTTTAGCACCATAAGTAAGAATTTTAGCAATATTTTCTATAGAAGACATTGGAACCAATTCCATTCTTACTTTATCCTGGTCATATTTTAACGCTTTATTCTCCATTAATTATTATCTTTTGTATTTTACCAAATAAGTGTCCTAATAAGTAAGCGTAAGCTTCATTACCTTCGGCAAATGATTCTGCATTCATACCAGTATAATCAAAGATGTAATCAGCGATATGTACACATTCGTGAGCTAATACAGATACATCAAAAT